>JAXDFS010000425.1:0-2801 GCA_034665465.1 Solirubrobacteraceae bacterium | reverse complement strand
CAGCAGACGCTGCTGCGCAACGACCTGCGCTCGCGCATCATCGTGCAGACCGACGGCCAGCTGAAGACCGGCCGCGACGTCGCGATCGCCTCGATGCTCGGCGCCGACGAGATGGGCTTCTCGACGGCCCCGCTGATCGCCACCGGCTGCATCATGATGCGCGCCTGCCACCTGAACACCTGCCCCGTCGGCATCGCGACCCAGGACCCGGAGCTGCGCAAGCGCTTCAAGGGCACGCCCGAGCAGGTCGTCAACTTCTTCTTCTTCGTCGCCGAGGAGGTCCGCGAGATCATGGCCTCGCTGGGCATCCGCTCCATGGACGAGCTCACCGGCCGCAGCGACCTGCTCGAGCAGGACGAGCTCATCGAGCACTGGAAGGCGCGCGGCGTCGACCTGACGAACATCCTCACGATGCCCGAGCTGCCCGAGGGCGCGCCGCTGCGCTGCGTGCGCGCGCAGGAGCCGGTGCTCGACGACGCGCTGGACTGGGAGCTCGTCGAGGCCGCCGGCGCGGCCCTCGAGGACGGGACGCCGGTCGAGCTCGAGCGCTCGATCCGCAACGTCAACCGCTGCGTCGGCGGGATCCTGTCGAGCCACATCGCCCGGCGCCACGGCGACAAGGGGCTGCCCGACGAGTCGGTCCACGTCGAGTTCCGCGGCTCCGCCGGCCAGTCCTTCGGCGGCTGGCTCGCGCCCGGCGTGAGCTTCCGCCTGCGCGGCGACGCCAACGACTACACCGGCAAGGGCCTCTCGGGGGGGACGATCGCGGTGCTGCCGCCCGACGGCGTGACCTATCGCGCCGAGGAGAACGTCCTCATCGGCAACACGGTCCTCTACGGCGCGACGAGCGGCAAGGCGTTCTTCCGCGGCCTCGCCGGGGAGCGCTTCGCCGTGCGCAACTCCGGTGCGAGCGCGGTCATCGAGGGCGTCGGCGACCACGGCTGCGAGTACATGACCGGCGGGCGCGTCGTCGTGCTCGGCCGCACCGGGCGCAACTTCGCCGCCGGCATGAGCGGCGGCCTGGCGTTCGTCCTCGACGAGGACGGCACGTTCGCCGGCCGCGTGAACCCGGCGATGCGCGACCAGCTCGAGCCGCTGGACGAAGCCGACGCGATCGAGGTGCGGTCGCTCGTCGGCGAGCACGCCGAGCGCACCGGCTCGCCGGTCGCCCAGCGCGTCCTGGACGAGTGGGACGAGCTGCTGCCGAGCTTCGTGAAGATCTTCCCGGCCGACTACAAGCGGGTGCTGGCCGAGCTCGAAGCCGAGGAGGCCGCGGCCTCCAACGGATCCTCCAACGGCGCCGCCGCGCCCGCCCGGAAGGTCGTCTGATCCGTGGGCGAGATCGGCGCCTTCCTGAAGATCCAGCGCGTCGGCGTGCCCTACCGCGATCCCGCCGAGCGCGCGCACGACTTCAAGGAGTTCCTCATCCGCCGCCCGGACGAGGAGCTCGCGGCCCAGGGCGCGCGCTGCATGGAGTGCGGCGTGCCGTTCTGCCACAACGGCTGCCCGCTGGGCAACCTCATCCCCGACTGGAACGACCTCGTCTACCGCGACCGCTGGAAGGACGCGATCGCCCAGCTGCACGCGACCAACAACTTCCCCGAGTTCACCGGCCGGCTGTGCCCGGCGCCCTGCGAGGCCGCCTGCGTGCTGGAGATCCGCGAGGGCGACGCGGTCACGATCAAGCAGATCGAAAACTCGATCATCGACCGCGCCTGGGAGGAGGGCTGGGTCGCCCCGCGCCCGCCCAGGCACGAGACCGGCCGCACCGTCGCCGTCGTCGGCTCCGGCCCGGCCGGGATGGCCGCCGCGCAGCAGCTGCGCCGCGCCGGTCACACGGTGACGCTCTTCGAGCGCGACGAGGCCGCCGGCGGGCTCGTGCGCTTCGGGGTGCCGGACTTCAAGATCGAGAAGCAGGTCGTCCAGCGCCGCGTCGAGCAGCTGATCGCGGAGGGCGTCGACGTGCGCTGTGGCGTCGACGTCGGGGTCGACATCTCCGCCGACGAGCTGCAGGAGGGCTTCGACGCCGTCGTGCTGGCCACCGGCTCGCGCACGCCGCGCGACCTGCCGGTCCCCGGCCGCGACCTGGAGGGCATCCATTTCGCGATGGACTACCTCTACGACCGCAACCGCTGGGTCGCGACGCAGACCGTCACGCCGACCGGCTGCGACGCGCCCGAGCTGCTCGGCCTGACGGCCGAGGGCAAGCACGTCGTCGTCATCGGCGGCGGCGACACAGGGGCCGACTGCGTGGGCAACTCGCTGCGCCAGGGCGCGGCGTCGATCACCCAGCTCGAGCTCCTGCCCGAGCCGCCGGCCAAGCGCCCCGACGACCGCACGCCGTGGCCGCTGTGGCCGCAGAAGTTCCGGTTGAGCTATGCGATGGAGGAGGCCACCGACGCCGGCCTCGGGGAGCAGGACTTCTCGATCGTCACGACCCACTTCTCCGGCGACGAGGACGGCCACGTGCGCACCCTGCACTACGCCCAGGCCGAGCCCGGGCCGCCGTTTGCACCGGTCGCCGGGACCGAGGGCGAGCTCGAGGCCGATCTCGTGTTGCTGGCGATGGGCTTCCTGCATCCCGAGCAGGACCTGATCGACAAGCTCGGGGTCGCCAAGGACGCCCGCGGCAACGCCAAGGCGGTGCGGCCGTACACGACGACGGTCGAGGGCGTCTTCGCTGCGGGCGACGCCCGCCGCGGGCAGTCGCTGATCGTGTGGGCGATCAACGAGGGCCGCCAGTGCGCCCGCATGGTCGAGCGCTACCTCGGCCAGCTCGACACTCCACCGCTGGACGCCGA
>JAXDFS010000424.1:0-4988 GCA_034665465.1 Solirubrobacteraceae bacterium | reverse complement strand
GCTTCCTCGACGCGCGGGGCCACTGACCGCGATGCGCTGGATGCTCCTCAAGGACCTGCAGATCCTGCGCCGCTCGAAGCTGCTCGTCGGGCTGCTGATCGTCTACCCGGTCGCGATCGCGCTGCTGATCGGCTTCGCGCTGTCCAGCGGGCCGAAGAAGCCGAGCCTCGCGTTCCTCAACAAGATCCCGCCCAGCCAGCAGAAGATCCGGCTCGGCGGCCAGACGATCGACATCAAGACGTACACGAACAAGCTCTTCACGTCGGTCGACCGCATCGACGTCGAGAACCGCGAGCAGGCCGTCGAGCAGGTCCGCTCCGGCAAGGCGCTGGCGGGCCTGGTCATCCCGCCGAACTTCGCGACGCAGCTGTCCAACGGCGGCTTCAGCTCCGCGAGCATCGAGGTGATCTACAACGGCGACGCGCTGAAGCAGTCCTTCGTGCGCTCGACGGTCAACTCCAAGCTTGCCGAGGCCGACGCCGCGCTCGCCCGCCAGATCACCCAGGTCGCGGGCGGCTACATCAACACGATCGCCAACGGCGGCAAGATCAACATCGTGGGGTCGCAGTTCGACCTCATCGGGCTGAAGAAGGCCAACAACCTGCTCCTGTCGGCGCTCGCGCTCGCCAAGAAGGACGCGAAGCTCAGGCGCAAGATCGCGCCCGTCCAGCACTTCGCCGCCCTCGGCGTCGCCAACGTCGACCGCTTCAAGGACGTGCTGCGGACCGTCGAGCGACCCGTGCAGGTCACCCAGACGGTCCTCAGCGGGCGGCGCACCCCGCTGGACACGTTCGCCGTCGCGCTCGCGGTCGCGGTCTCGCTGATGTTCGTCTGCGTGCTGCTGGCCTCCGGCCTGCTCGCGCTCGAGCGCGAGGAGAACACGTTCTCGCGCCTGGCCCGCGGCCTCGTGCCGGGCGGCCTGCTGCTGGCCGGCAAGGTCGTGCTCGCGGCGGCGTGCGCGTTCGTCGTGACGTTCGTGATGCTGCTCGGGATCAGCGCGTTCGTGCCGCTGGACTACGGGCGCCTCGCGCTGTGGATCGTGGCGCTCGCGGGCAGCTCGCTGGCATTCGCCACGCTCGGGGTTGCGATCGGGAGCCTTGCGCGCGAGGTGCGCGCCGCGTCGCTGCTGGCGCTCATGCTCGCGCTGCCGCTGGCCTTCCTCGCGCTCGTGCCCAGCGGCGGCGTGTCGCCGCTGCTCTACGACGTCATCCGCGTGATCTCGGCGATCTTCCCGTTCAAGCCCGCGCTCGACGCGATCGACGTGGCGATCAACAACAGCGGCGGGACGAGCATCGGCGTCTCGCTCGCCCACCTCGCCGGCCTGATCGCGGTCTTCGGCGCCGCCGCCTGGGCGGGCCTGCGCCGCTTCGCCTAGCCCGCGACCTCCGCGACGTCGGCGCTGTCGACGGGGATCGCGACGAGCTTCGAGCGGTCGAAGCGGGTGTCCGACGGATCGCCGATCTGCGAGTCGTGCCCGCAGCGCAGCGAGACGGCAGCGGGGGCGGCCTTGTCGACGACCTCGAGCAGCGTGACGTCCGAGGACGACGTGGCGCCCGGTCCGTTGCCCGAGTCGGTCACCTTCCCCAGCCCGCGGTCGGCGCCGTCCACGGTGATGTAGCACCGGAAGATGTCGCGGCCGGCGGGGACCGTGATGTTGGTGATCTCGGTCGTCGCGACCACGAGCCAGCGGCCCGCCGGCAGGATGGCGCTCACGACGGGCGTGAACGAGGCGGGCCCGGGGTCCGGCCGGGCGGCGAGCGCGTCGCGGGTGCGCACGATGATGGCGCCCGCGCCCGTCGACCCGGCCGCGCCGGCGGCCCCCGGCGCGCCGGCCGGGCCCGCAGGCCCGCGCGGGCCGCGCAGGCTGCGCGCGCCGGGCGAGAGATCGGCGGCCCGGATCGTCGCGTTGCGGATCTTCGCCGAGGTGACCGCGTTTGCGCGCAACTGCCGCGCGCCGACCGAGTTGCGCGGGAGCTTGATGACCGCGTAGGAGGTGCCGCCGAGCGCGACGAACATCGCGAGCGTCGCCATGACGCTCGCGTAGTGGCTGCGGATCGGTCTCATGTCTCCTCCTCGGTCGCGGGCCCGTCGTGCGTCATCGTCTCAGCGCGGTCAACCGGCGCCGGGCACCGCGCGCCCGCGACCGCAACCCCGGTGCCTCCGGGCTGTTGGAGGTCGTATGGGACCCCCGCGCAGGCGGTTTGCAAGACCGCGTGCGGCAGGCGCCGGCGCGCGGCGGGCACGCTAGGTTCCAACGCGTGTCAGCCTCCGAGCGACAGATCCGCGCCCGCCACCTGCCGTCCGCGCGCCACCGCGCGAAGGGCCTGCCGGTCGCGCCCCCGGCGCGCTCCGCGGACCTCCCGCCGGACGCCCGCAACGTCATCGAGTTTCGCAACGTCTGCATGCACTACCCCGCGGGCGACATCGGCCTGGACGGCGCCACGTTCAGCGTCCGCGGCGGCGAGTTCGTCTTCATCGTCGGCTCCACCGGCTCGGGCAAGTCGACGATCATGCGCCTGCTCATCAAGGAGCGCGAGCCCACGTCCGGCAGGATCCGCGTCGCGGGCCGCGACCTCGGCGCGATGGAGCGCAACAAGGTCCCGTACTACCGGCGCAACATCGGCGTCGTCTTTCAGGACTTCAAGCTGCTGCCCAACCGGACGGTCTACGACAACGTCGCCTACGCGCTGTCGGCCACCGGCGCCGGCCGCAAGGAGATCCGGGCCAAGGTGCCCGACGTCCTGCGCCTGACCGGCCTGTCGACGAAGCTGCACAACTACCCCGACCAGCTGTCGGGTGGCGAGCAGCAGCGCGTCTCCGTGGCGCGCGCGTTCGTCAACCACCCGCCGCTGCTGCTGGCCGACGAGCCCACCGGCAACCTGGACCCGCACACCTCGCTGGGGATCATGCAGCTGCTGTACCGCATCTATCGCGCCGGCACGACGGTCATCGTCGCCACGCACGACTCGCACATGGTCGACCGCATGCGCCGGCGGGTCATCGAGCTGCAGGGCGGGCTGATCATCCGCGACGAGGCCAGCGGCCTCTACGCCCAGCGCGAGCAGTCCACGGACGAGTTCTCCGATCAGCTCGGCCGCGCCTACAAGGCCGATCCGCGCCACAACGACGACCCGCGCAACTTCACGAACTACTGATGCGCGTCTCCTTCTTCCTGCGCGAGGCGAGCCGGTCGCTGCGGCGCAACGCCGTGCCCTCGTTCGCCGCCATGGCCTCGGTGCTCGTCACGATGCTCGTGCTCGGCGTCTTCATCCCGATGGTGCAGGCGACGACCGGCGCCGCAAACGACGTCCGCGGCAAGGTCCTCGTCGACGTCTTCCTCAAGACCGACGCCACCGCCGCCCAGATCGCGCGCGTTCGCAAGACGCTGACGCAGGACACGCCGCATGTCGGCAACGTCACCTTCGTCTCCAAGGCCCAGGCCTACGCCAAGGAGAAGCGCCAGAACCCCGAGGCCTACCAGCTGCTGGGCTCCAACCCGCTGCCCGACACCTTCCGCGTGGCGCCCGACAAGCCGGGCAACGTCGGCCGGCTGCGCGACGCGCTCGCCCCGATCAGCCCCAGTGGCGAGCGGACCGTGGTCGATCCCGCGATCGACGAGGTCAAGAACCGCCGCGACGAGACGACGAAGATCCTCTCGGCGACGCGCGTCGTGAAGCTCAGCATGGCGCTCCTGGCCGGCCTGCTCGTGCTCGCCTCGGTGTTGCTGATCTCCAACACGATCCGCCTCTCGCTCTTCGCCCGCCGCCGCGAGGTCGAGGTCATGAAGCTCGTCGGCGCGACGGACTGGTTCATCCGCTGGCCGTTCGTGATCGAGGGCATCATCGTCGGGGCGCTCGGCGGGGTCATGGCGATCCTGCTGCTGCTCGTCGGCAAGGTCGCCTTCATCGATCCGCTCAAGCACGACTTCTCGCTGATCTCCTCGCCGCAGACGATCAACTTCGGCCTGCTCGTCGCGATCCTGCTGGCGGCCAGCGTCGCGGTCTCCGCCGCAGGCTCCGGGCTGTCGCTGCGCCGCTTCCTGCGCGTGTAGCGCCGCGGCGTGGCAGACTGCCGCGCGTGCAGGTCGTCACACGGGGAGCAAGACGCTTGGCCGTCGCGCTGCTGAGTCTCGCGGCGAGCGCGGTCCTCGCTGCGCCCGCAAGCGCCGCAACGCCTGCCACCGCGACCCTCACGCCCGACGCGGCGGGCAACGGCTCGGTGAGCTGGACCGGGTCCGCGGGCGCCAGCGTCGTCGGGCCGGAGACGCTGAAGAGCGACGAGGGCGCGGCGTGCTTCGGCGCCGACAAGCGCCCGAACGCGCTCGCCGGCTGCGACTTCTTCGCGCTCGACGTCGCCGTCGACCCGGCCTACTACGACAGCCATTCCGGCGCCGTGGCCGTCCACGTCGGCGGCTTCGGCAAGCTCGCCGACCTCGACCTCTACATCTACCGCCGCAACGCCGACGGCACCCGGGGCGACTTCGTCACCGGTGACGGCCAGACGCTCGGGGTCGACGAGAACGCGCCGATCGACCGCGCGTCGGGCGCGTACATCGCGGTCGTCACCCCGTACACGACCGTCGGCCCGCGCGACTACAGCGCCAGCGCCCAGCTCGTGACGAGCCCGGGCCGCGACCTCGCCGCCGCCGAGCGCAACGCGCCCAAGGGCCTGCCGAACTTCCGCGCCTCCCACGACGCCTTCACGTCGCACTCCGAGCCGATGATCGCAATGGACCCGCTCGACCACGACCACCTGATGGCCGGCTCGAAGATGTACGAGAACAACGCCAAGTACCTCTTCAAGATCGGCACCTACGAGTCTCACGACGGCGGCCGCACGTGGGACGACCAGGGCCAGCTTCCCGGCTACTGCGAGAAGCCCGGCGAATGCGATCCGCAGAACGAGGCGGGCTACCGCACGACGTCGGACGTCTCGATCGCCTTCGACGACGAGGGCAACGCCTACGCCAACATCCTCGACGCCCCCGG
>JAXDFS010000423.1:0-2698 GCA_034665465.1 Solirubrobacteraceae bacterium | reverse complement strand
AGGCCGAGGTCATCGAGAGCGAGACCCCGATCCTCGTCGACTTCTGGGCGCCGTGGTGCGCGCCGTGCCGCGCGATCGCCCCGCTGCTGGAGGAGATCGCCGCCGACCGCGAGGACGTCCGGATCGTCAAGCTCAACGTCGACGACAACCAGGAGACGGCCGCGACCTACGGCATCCTCTCGATCCCGACGCTGATCCTCTTCAACAACGGCGCCGAGGCCAAGCGCCTGCGCGCCACGCGCAACAAGGCCCAGCTCGAGGAGCAGCTCCAGCTCGAGCCGGCCGCGTAGCCTGGCCCTCAGGCCGCGGTCGCCCGCGCCACCGCGATGCGCAGCTCGCGACCCTCGATGGTCGCGGGCTCGCCGAGCCCGTTGGCGTCGTAGCGGACCTGCACGGCGAGCACCTCGCCGCTGAGGTAGGCCTCGTGCGCCTGCGCGGCGGCGAGCAGGTCGTCGTCGCCGCCGAGCGTCAGCACGATCCGGTCGGAGATCTCCAGGCCCGCCTCGCGCCGCGCGCCCTGCACGGCGTGGACGACCTCGCGGGCGAGCCCCTCGCGGCGCAGCTCGTCGTCGAGCTTGAGCTCGAGCGCCACCGCGTGCGAGCCCTCGCGCTCGAGCTGGTAGCCCTCCAGCGGCGCCATCGCGAGCAGCAGGTCATCGGGCCCGAGCTCGTGGTCGTGCCCGTCGATGAAGACGCCGACCGAGCGACCGTCGCGCACGGCGTCGGCGACATGCCCGGGGTCCAGCGCGGCGACCGCGGAGGCGACCTGCGGCATCGCCTTGCCGAAGCGCGGCCCGAGCGTGCGGTAGTTGGGCTTCAGGGTGTAGGAGCCCAGCTCGCCGGCCTCGGACACGAAGCGCAGCACCTTGACGTTGAGCTCCTCGCGCACGACGTCGGCGAGGCGCTCGATCGAGGCGCGCTCGCGGCCGGCGGCCACCACGACGGCCTCGTGCAGCGGCTGGCGCACCTTGAGCTTGGCCCCGCCGCGCGCGGCGAGGCCGAGGCGCACCGTCTCGCGCGCGACCGTCATCGCCGCCTCGAGCTCCTCGTCGCGCGGCTCGGGCTCGGGCCAGTCGCAGAGGTGCACGCTGTCCTGCGCGCCGTCGAGGTTGTCGTAGATCTCGTCGGCGACGAAGGGCACGAACGGCGCGAGCAGCTGGGCCGCCGTGACCAGGCAGTGGCGCAGCGTCTCGTGGGCGGCGGCGTCGCCGTCCCAGAAGCGCCGGCGCGAGCGGCGCACGTACCAGTTGGAGAGGTCGTCGACGAACTCCGCGATCGCGCGCCCGGCGGTCGTCGCGTCGTAGTCGTCCAGGCGCTCGGTCACGGTAGTGACCGTCGCGCTCAGGCGCGAGCGGATCCAGCGGTCGAGGTCGGTCGGCGCCTGCGCGGCCCGCGCCTCGTCCGGCGCATAGAGCGTCGCGAACGCGTAGGTGTTCCACAGCTGGCGCAGGAACAGCCGCACGCCCTCCCCGATCGCGTCGGGCGAGAAGAGGTAGCCGTCCCACGGCTGCTTGGACGTGAAGAAGTACCAGCGCAGGGCGTCGGCGCCGAAGCGGTCGATGATCTCGTCGGGCGCGATGACGTTGCCCTTGGACTTGGACATCTTCTGGCCCTCGGCGTCGAGGATCAGCCCGAGGCAGACCACGTTGCGATAGGGCACCTCCGGCCCCCGCAGGAGCGCCGAGACCGCCAGCAGCGAGTAGAACCAGCCGCGCGTCTGGTCCAGCGCCTCGCAGATGAAGTCGGCCGGGTAGAGCTGCTCGAGATCCGGGCCTGCCGGAGCGGAGGCGAACGGCTCGTGGCGCTGGGCGAACGGCATTGCGCCCGAGTCGAACCAGACGTCGATGACCTCGGGCACGCGCGTCGCGGCCTCGCCGCACTCGTCGCACGGGAAGACGACCTCGTCGCAGTACGGCCGGTGCGGATCCTCCAGGCGCACGCCGGAGCGCTCCTCGAGCTCGTCGAAGCCACCGACGACCGTGATGTGACCCTGCTCGCAGCGCCAGACCGGCAGCGGGGTGCCCCAGTAGCGCTCGCGCGACAGCGCCCAGTCGACGTTGTTCTCCAGCCAGTTGCCGAAGCGCCCCGCCTTGATGTGCTCCGGATGCCAGGAGACCTGCTCGTTGGACGCGAGCAGGCGGTCGCGCAGGGTGGACGTCGCGATGTACCAGGACGGCTTGGCGTAGTACAGCAGCGGCGTCCCGCAGCGCCAGCAGTGCGGGTAGCTGTGCAGGAGGCTCTCGGCGCGCAGCAGCCGGCCGCGCGCACGCAGGTCCTCGACGAGGTCGGCATCGGCGTCCTTGACGAAGCGCCCGGCGTAGCGGCCGATGCGCTCGTCGTAGGTCCCGTCCAGGCGCACCGGGTTGACGACCTTCAGCCCGTACTGCGCGCCGAGGCGGAAGTCCTCCTCGCCGAACGCGATCGCCGTGTGCACCAGCCCGGTCCCGTCCTCGGCGCTGACGAAGTCCGCGAGCAGCACGGTGTGGCCGCGCTCGCCGTACTCGGCCGCGCCCAGGTAGCCGAAGGGCGGCTCGTACCGGACGCCGTCGATCGCGGCGCCCGGAAAGCGCTCCAGGATCTGGACGTTCGCGGGGTCGCCGAGCACCTTTTCGACGAGTGCCTCGGCGAGCACGACCGGGGGATCCAAGCGGCCGGTCTTCGCCCGCACGTAGATGAGCTCGGGGTCGACCGCCACGGC
>JAXDFS010000422.1:0-8172 GCA_034665465.1 Solirubrobacteraceae bacterium | reverse complement strand
TTGCCCTCCGCCGTGTGGTTGTAGACGACGTCGAGGATGACCTCGATGCCGGCCTTGTGCAGCGCCTTGACCATGCCCTTGAACTCGCGCACCTGCTCGCCCGTGAAGCCGGTCGCGGCGTACTCGGAGTGCGGCGCGAGGTAGCCGATCGAGCTGTAGCCCCAGTAGTTGCTCAGGCCCCGCTCGACGAGGAAGTGCTCGTCGGCCTTGTGGTGGACGGGCAACAGCTCGACGGCCGTCACGCCGAGATCCTTGAGGTACTCCAGCGCGGGCTCGGAGGCCAGGCCGCCGTAGGTGCCGCGCAGGTCCTCGCGGACGTCGGGGTGCAGCTTGGTGAAGCCCTTGACGTGGGCCTCGTAGATGATCGTCTCCGTCCAGGGCGTGCCGAGCAGGCGGTCGCCCTCCCAGTCGAAGCCGGGGTCGATGACGAGCGACTTGGGGATCGCCTCGGCGTCGTCCTCGTCGTCGGGCTCGAGGTCGGCGACATCGGTGTCGTCGGGGATGTAGGGCAGCGTGCTGGCCTTGCCCCACATGATCTCGCCCTCGATCGCCTTGGCGTAGGGATCGATCAGGAGCTTGGCCGGGTTGAAGCGGTGTCCCTCCTCGGGCTCGTAGGGCCCCCAGACGCGGTAGCCGTAGCGCTGGCCGGGCCCGATGCCCGGCAGGTAGCAGTGCCAGTTGTAGGCCGTGCGCTCGCCGACCTCGATGCACGTCTCCTCGTCGTTGGAGTCGAAGAGGCACAGCTCGATGCGCTCGGCGTGCTCGCTGAAGATGCTGAAGTTCGTCCCGTGCCCGTCCCAGGTGGGGCCGAGCGGGAACGGGCTGCCGGGCCAGATCTCGATCTCGCCCTCCGTCATCGCACCAGGGCTCCCGAGCGTGCGCCCACGACGACGGCGCCGTCGCGCAGCGCGGCGACGCCGGCCACGAGCACGATCTCGTCGTGGCCCTCCAGCGGCAGCGGCTGCGGCGCATCCGCGAAGTTGCAGCACAGCCGGAAGGGCCCGCGGTCGACCGTCAGCCAGCGGTCGTCGTCGTCGTGCATCGTCGTTACCTCGCCGGGTGGAAGTGTGGGGCGCACCGCCAACAGTGTCGCGTAGAGCTCCTGGAGCGCCATGTCGCGCTCGCGCGTGAGCTTGGATCGCTCGAACGTCGCGGGGTCCTGCGGGTCGGGGACCTCCTCGCCGGCGAACTGCGCGAAGGAGGCGAACTCGCGCCGGCGCCCGTCGCGCGTGGCGATCGCGATCTCCTCGTCGATGTGGTCGCTGAAGAACTGAAACGGCGCCGGCTCGCCATACTCCTCGCCCATGAAGAGCATCGGGACGAACGGCGACAGCAGCGTGCAGAACGCGGCCAGGGGGCGGATCTCGGGCCCCAGGCGATCGCCGAGCGCGCGGTTGCCGACCTGGTCGTGGTCCTGGTCGAAGACGACGAACTGCTCGGGCGGGCGGTCGTCGGCGGGCAGGCCGAAGCGCCGCTTGCGAAACGCCGAGTACTGGCCGTCGTGCACGAAGGGCCGGTGGAAGGCCTTGGCGAGGTCGGAGACCGTCCCGAACTCGGCGTAGTAGCCCTCGGTGTCGCCGGTCAGCAGGACGCGCAGCGCGTGGTGGAAGTCGTCGGCCCACTGCGCGTCGTGGCCGTAGCCGCCCTGACCGGGCGGGCGGATGACCTTGGGGTCGTTGAGCCCCGACTCGGCGATGACGAGCGCGCCCGGGCGCGCCGCGTGCACGCGCTCGGCGATCTCGGCGAGGATCGGCCTGGCGCCCTGGTCGAAGATCGCGTGGATGGCATCCAGGCGCAGGCCGTCGACGTGGAAGTCGCGCACCCACCCCTCGGCCGACTGCAGGACCCATTCGCGCACGGGGTCGCAGTGCTCGTCGTCGTAGTTGATCGCCTGGCCCCAGAAGGTCGAGTACTTCTCGGTGAAGTAGCGCCCGAAGGCGGCCAGCGCCTGGTTGCCGGAGGCTCCGACGTGGTTGTAGACGACGTCGAGGACGACGCCGAGCCCGCGGGCGTGGGCGGCGTCGACGAGCCGCTGGAAGGCGAGCGGGCCGCCGTAGCTGGACTGCGCCGCGCTGAGGTAGACGCCGTCATAGCCCCAGCCGTGGCGCCCGGGGAACTCCGCGACCGGCATGACCTCGATGGCGGTCACGCCCAGCTCGGCGAGCCCGGCGAGGTGCTCGATCGCGGCGTCGAAGGTGCCCTCCTGGGTGAACGTGCCGATGTGCAGCTCGTAGATGACCTGCTCGGTCAGCCGGCGCGGCCGGAAGCCGGAGTCCGTCCACGCGAACGCACGCGGGTCGACGATCCGCGACGGGCCGCGCAGCCCGTCGGGCTGGTGGCGCGACGCCGGGTCCGGCAGCGCCTGCTCGCCGTCGAGGACGTAGACGTAGTCGTCGCCCGCCCGTGCCGCGACCTGCGCCTCGTACACGCCGAGACCTGCGTGCGCCAGCGGGTGCTCGTCCTCGCCCAAGCGCACGCGGACGTCCGCTCGATCCAGCGCCCAGACGCGGAACTCGACCAGCCCGTCATCGAGCGGGGTCGCACCGAGGTGGCGCTCCCATGGATAGGAGCCGATGGCTTCCGGCATCCGCAGGACGGTACCCGGCGCACCCCGCGGCCTACCGCGAGCCGTGCTTGACGACCCGAGGGCCCAACTGGTACAACCAGTTGAGCATGATCTCCGCTTCCCGCACGCCGCTGTCGGAGTCGATCTTCGTGCGGCTGCGCGACGGGATCCTGAGCGATCGGCCGCCGGCCGGCGAGCCGTTGCCATCCGAGCGCGTCCTCGCCGAGGAGCTCGGCTGCAACCGCCATGCCGTGCGCGAGGCCGTCAAGCGCCTGCAGCAGGCCGGCCTCGTCGCGGTCTCTCACGGCGGCGCCACCCGCGTGCTCGACTGGCGCGCGACGGGCGGCCTGGACCTCCTCGCCGCGCTCCCGCTCAGCGCCGGCGAGGCGCCCGACCCCGCGCTGCTGCGCTCGGTCCTCGAGCTGCGCCTGTGCGTCGGCGTCGATGCCGCACGACGCTGCGCCGAGCGCGCGCCGGCGGCCGTTGTCGAGGCGCTGCGCGCGGCGCTGGTGGCCCAGGGCGACGCGCTGCCCGCCGACGCGCCGCTGCGCTACGCCGAGCTGTGGAACCACGTCATCGACGGCGCCGGCAACATCGCCTACCGGCTGGCCTACAACAGCCTGCTCGCAGGACTGGACCCCGGCTCCGCGCCCTCGCGAGCGCTGTTCGCCGAGGAGGCCGGCGACATCGAGGCGGCGGCCGGCCTCGTCGCCGCCATCGCCGCCCGCATGCCGGACGCCGCCGCCGGCGCCGCCGGCGACCTGCTCACCCGCGCCCTGGCTGCATCCGCCGACACCATCCGTCCGAAGGAGGCCGCCCGTGGCTGAGGTCCTGTACTACGCGATCCCGGCCTTCGTGCTGCTGCTCGCCGTCGAGGCGATCTCGTTCGTCATCGCGCGCAACGAGGCGCTCGTCGGCTACGAGACCAGGGATACGGCGACGAGCATCGGCATGGGCCTGGGCAACGTCGCGATCAACGTCGGCTGGAAGCTCGTCGTGCTCGCGGTCTACGCGGCGCTCTACGAGCTCACGCCGCTGCGCATCCCGACCGGCGCCTGGTGGGCCTGGGCGCTGATCTTCTTCGCCGACGACCTCGCGTACTACTGGTTTCACCGCATCAGCCACGAGGTCCGCGTCTTCTGGGCCAGCCACGTCGTCCACCACTCCAGCCGCCATTACAACCTGAGCACCGCGCTGCGCCAGACCTGGGTGCCCATGACCTACCTCCCCTTCTGGCTGCCGCTCGCGCTCGCGGGCTTTCCGCCGTGGATGATCCTGACCCAGCAGGCGATCAGCCTCATGTACCAGTTCTGGATCCACACCGAGCGCATCGGGCGCCTGTGGCGGCCGCTGGAGTTCGTCCTCAACACGCCCTCCCACCACCGCGTGCACCATGGCGCCAACGAGCAGTACCTCGACCGCAACTACGCGGGGATCCTGATCATCTGGGACCGGATGTTCGGCACGTTCGCCGGCGAGGACGAGCGCGTGCGCTACGGGCTGACGAAGAACATCGACACGTTCAAGCCGACCGAGGTCGCCTTCCACGAGTACAAGGCGATCGCCCGCGACCTGCGCGCCGCGCGCGACTGGCACGAGCGCGCGGGCTACATGCTGCGCGGGCCCGGCTGGGAGCCCCAGGGCGAGTCGCGCTAGCGCTTGGGCGGCGCGACCGCCGGCCGCGCCTCGGGCACGAGGTAGACGATCGCGAGCGGGGGCAGCGTGATCTCCGCCGAGCAGGGCTGGCCGCCCCAGGGCAGCGGCTCGGCGATCACGCCGCCGAGGTTGCCGGTGTCGGTGCCGCCGTAGTAGGAGGAGTCGGTGTTCAGCGCCTCCACCCAGCGCCCGGAGCGCGGCAGGCCGATCCGGTAGGCGGAACGCGGGACGGGCGAGAGATTGCAGGCGCAGACGAGCACGTCCTCGGCCGGATTCTCGCCGGCGCGCGCGAACGCGACGACGTTCGCGTCGGCGTCGTTGGGCTCGATCCACCAGAACCCGCGCCCATCGAAGTCGACCTCGTAGAGCGCGGGCGTGTCGCCGAGCACCCTGTTGAGGTCGCGGACGAGCGACTGGATGCCCGCGTGCTCGCCGTGCTCGAGCAGGTGCCAGTCCAGCGAGCGCTCATAGCTCCACTCCGCGCCCTGGGCGAACTCCTGGCCCATGAAGAGCAGCTTCTTGCCCGGGTGCGCCCACATGAAGGCGTACAGGCAGCGCAGGTTGGCGAGCTTCTGCCAGCGGTCGCCGGGCATCTTGTCGATCAGCGAGCCCTTGCCGTGCACGACCTCGTCGTGCGACAGCGGCAGGACGAAGTTCTCCGTGAAGGCGTACACCATCGAGAACGTCAGCTCGTGATGGTGGTAGCGGCGGTTGACGGGGTCCTGCTGGAAGTAGCCCAGCGTGTCGTGCATCCAGCCCATGTTCCACTTGAAGCCGAAGCCCAGGCCGCCGAGATACGTCGGCCGCGAGACGCCCGGCCACGCCGTCGACTCCTCGGCCGCGCTGACGACGCCCGGCTCGTCGCGGTGCAGCACTTCGTTGAGCTCCTTGAGGAAGGCGACCGCCTCGAGGTCCTCGCGGCCGCCGAACTGGTTGGGCACCCACTCGCCCGCCTTGCGCGAGTAGTCGAGGTAGAGCATCGAGGCGACAGCGTCGACGCGGATGCCGTCGGCGTGGAACTCGCGCGCCCAGAACAGCGCGTTGGCCACGAGGAAGTTGCGGACCTCGTTGCGACCGTAGTTGAAGATCAGCGTGCCCCACTCCGGGTGCGAGCCGCGGCGCGGGTCCTCGTGCTCGTAGAGCGCGGTGCCGTCGAAGCGCGCCAGCGCCCAGGCGTCGCGCGGGAAGTGCGCGGGCACCCAGTCCAGCAGGACGCCGATCCCGTGCTGGTGCATCCGATCGACGAAGGCGCGAAACTCGTCGGGCGAGCCGTAGCGCGGCGTGGGCGCGTAGTAGCCGCTCACCTGATAGCCCCAGGAGCCGCTGAAGGGGTGCGCCATGATCGGCATGAGCTCGACGTGCGTGAAGCCGAGGTCCGAGACGTAGGCGGCCAGCTCGTCGGCGAGCTCGAGGTACGTCAGCGAGCGGTTGTCCTCCAGCGGGTTCAGGCGCCAGGACCCGAGATGGACCTCGTAGACGGACATCGGGCGCGCCAGCGGCGTGCCCGTGGCGCGCTCGGCGAGATAGTCCGCATCGGTCCACTCGAAGGCCGTCTGGTGGACGATCGAGGAGGTCTGCGGCGGCAGCTCGGTCTCGAAGGCGAACGGGTCGGCCTTCAGCAGCAGCTCGCCGGACTGGGCGCGGATCTCGTACTTGTAGCGCGCCCCCGCGCCGATGCCGGGGATGAAGAGCTCCCAGACGCCGGAGCCGCCGAGCGCGCGCATCGGGTGCAGTCGCCCGTCCCAGAAGTTGAAGTCGCCGACGACCGCCACCGAGCGGCCGGCCGGCGCCCAGACCGCGAACGAGGTCCCGGCGACGCCGTCGATCTCGCGCACGTGCGCGCCCATCTTCGTCCACAGCTGCTCGTGGCGCCCCTCGCGGAAGAGGTGCTCGTCGAGATCGGAGAGCGTCGGCGCGAAGCGGTAGGGGTCGGGCGTCGTGAAGGTGTTGCCGTCGGGGAAGTGGATCTCGAGCTCGTACTCCAGCGGCAGCTTCGCGCCCGCGATCGCGCCCTCGAAGACGCCGCCCGGATGGATGCGCTCGAGCTTGACGCCCGCGGGCTGCACGACGACGGACGCCGCGGCCGGGTGCAGCGCGCGCACGAGCACCGCGCCGTCCGCGCCGGGGTGCGCACCGAGGATCGCGTGCGGGTCGTGATGGTCGCGCGCGACGAGGCGGTCGATGTCCGATGACGTCATGACGGCACCTCCACGTCGAGCAGGCGGCGGATCCCGGCGACCGGGATCCCCACCCAGTCAGGACGGTTGTTGAGCTCGTACTGCAATTCGTAGACCGCCTTCTCGAGCTCGAAGATCGCAAGCAGCTTGGAGATCGCGGCCTGCCCCGCGGGCAGCAGCGTGGGCTCGACGGCCGCGAAGTAGGCATCCAGGAAGGCCGTGCGCGCCTGCTCCTCCCAGCCCCCGGGGGCCGGCACGCCGCGCAGCAGCTCCGACGCCGACGCCGCGTAGGCGAACGAGCGCAGCATGCCCGCGACATCGCGCAGCGGCGAGCGCTTGCGGCGGCGGTCCAGCAGCGAGCGCGCGGGCTCGCCCTCGAAGTCCAGGATCACCCACCCCCCGTCGCGCAGCATGGTCTGGCCGAGGTGGTAGTCGCCGTGGTGGCGGATCAGGCGCCCGCCGACCCCGACGTGCGACATGAGCTGCAGCCGGTCGCGGATCTCCTCGCCGCGGCCGCGGATCGGCTCGACCGCATCGTCGTCCTGCGGCAGGTCCAGGAACACGCGCTCGATCTGCTCGTCGATCGTCGCGGTCAGCAGCGCGAGGGCCTCGGCACTGGGCTCCTCGGGCGCGAACGCCGGGTCGCCGGGGTCCGACGCGAGCACCGCGTGCATGCGGCCGGTCGCGGTGCCCAGATCGGGCAGGCGCGCGAGCAGGCCGAGCGGGTCGTCGAGCGCGAGCTGCCAGCCCTCGCGGGCCTCGCCGATGAACTCCTGCAGGATCCCGAGCGTCGCCTGCATGAGCTCGCCGCTGTACTCGTACCAGCCCGTCAGCGCGGCGACGTTGTCGAAGTTGCGCGTGGAGAGGAAGCGCAGCATCTCCAGCTCCGGGTTCAGGCCCGGCTCGAGGCGGCGGAAGACCTTCAGCACCTGTTGCTCGCCGAAGACGACCGAGGTGTTGGACTGCTCGGCGCCCATCGGGCGGATGTCGCCGGCCGGCGTCAGGCCGCCGTGGAAGCTCACGCAGCCGGAGGCGGACTCGTTGCCGAACAGCTCGGCCAGCGCGCCCACCGCGCCGTGGTCGCCCGGCAGCAGCTGGTAGAGCTCATGCGTGCCGGTGTGAAAGCGCGCCTCGACGATCTTCAGGCCGAGCGCGGGCCGCTCGCTGAGCGTCACGTCCGCCAGCACGTTGGCGGCGGCCACCTCGCGCGACTTCGAGGCGAACCAGCGCTGTGCCATGAGCCACTCCTCGAGCGGCTCGGTGATCTGATCGGGCAGGATCGTCAACGCTCGTCCTCCTCGAGGCGAAACCAGAAGAAGCCGCGCGGCGCGAGCGTCAGCAGATAGGGCAGCTCGCCGATGCGCGGGAAGGCGGTGCGGCCGAACATCTCCACCGGGCGGCGGCCGTTGTACCAGCTCAGGTCCAGCTCGACCGCCTGCGCCGAGCGCGCGAGGTTGTGCACGCACAGGACGACGTCGTCCTCGTAGGTGCGGATGCAGGCGAAGATCTTCGGGTTGCCCGGCGTGAGCGCCTCGAAGCTGCCCAGGCCGAACACCGGGTGCTCCTTTCTCAGCGCGATGAAGCGCCGCAGCCAGCGCAGCAAGGAGCTCGGCGTGCGCAGCTGGGCCTCCACGTTGACGGCCTGATAGCCGTAGACGGGGTCCATCAGCGGGGGCGCGTAGAGCTGGGCGAAGTCCGCGCGGCTGAAGCCGCCGTTGCGGTCGCCGGTCCACTGCATCGGCGTGCGCACGCCGTCGCGGTCGCCGAGGTAGA
>JAXDFS010000421.1:0-6130 GCA_034665465.1 Solirubrobacteraceae bacterium | reverse complement strand
CGGCGCCTTCTCGGTCCTCGGCATGCGCCGGCGCCGGCGCGGCCGCCTGGAGATCGCGTGAAACATCGCGTGCACGGCCCCTGGCGGGAAGGAGTCCAGCCTAGGATGCCGACGCGTCATGGACGAGACACAGCGACGCGGCAACTACGACTCGGGGGAGGACTTCGTCCTCGAGTACGGGGAGCTGCGCTTCACCTTCAACGAGCGCGATTTCAGCGAGCGCTGCGAGCAGGCCGCGCTGAAGCTCGGATTCGTGAACGGGCGCCTCGGTGAGAACGAGCTCGACGACCTCGTGAACCTCGCCGTCAACGGCGAGATCCAGGCGCCCGCATCGCCGCTGGGCGAGCACGTCAACGACTGCTGGCCGGAGCTGTGCGGTCCCTCCGATCGCTCGCTCGTGCACTGGCTGCGGCGCCTCGTGTTCCGTTCCGCGTGGCTGGACCAGCGCGTGAAGGAGGGCGAGCTGGACATCGCCTTCGACGTGGCGACCCACACCTTCGGCTACGTCCAGCCCGATCGCGACGGCGAGGCGATCGAGCTGTCCCCCGAGCCCTCGTGGGGCCGGGTCGCCTACATGCCCCGCTGACGTCGCCCGAAGGTCGGAGCCTGCGACGACCGCAGGGCGAACCAGGCGATACATCCGACCCGCCCGCGACGATGAGCGGTCCGATGCGAACGCGCGCGATCAAGCCCGGCGACATCGTCCTCGTCAACAAGCGCGGGCGCATCTTCCACGCGAAGATCCGCGGCCTCGCCGCCGCGGGCGGCTTCGACATCGCCCCGGTCGAACGGGGGATCAGCTACCGCCACATCAAGGCCGGCGAGATCACCGACCACTGGTCGCAGACGACGGTCCGCCGCGACGACCGCCCGCCGCCGGGTCAGATCAGCTTCGACGACCCGGCGCAGTAGGGCGGCTAGCCGATCGCCGCCGCGCGGGCCTCGGCGATCGCCTCGGCGCCCTTCTCACCGACGAGCAGCTCCGGCCGCAGCGTGCCGCTGGCGGCGAGGTCGAGCGCCGGGATGCGGCCGGCGCCGGCGAGCGCGGCATCGAGCGCGATGACCGTGGTCTCGCCGCCGAGCGGCTCGCGCGCGGTGGCGACGATCGTCAGCGAGCCCCCGTCGGCGATGCAGCGCGCGGCCGCCAGCGCGCGGCGCGCGACCGGCGCCGGCACGTACTCGAGCGTGTCGATGAGCAGGACGGCATGCCCGCCGCGGGCGGCGACCCGGCGGCCGGTCTCGACCGCGCGCTCGAGCGCCTGGGCCTGCGCGTCGGCGGGCGCAGCGAGCCCGAGCTCGGCGATCGGCTGCTGGTCGCCGGTCTTCCACTCGCCGATCTCCTCAGGCCGGACGCCGGTGAGCACGACGCTGACCTCGAGGCCCTCGCGGCCCGCGAGCACGCCCGCCAGGCGCCGCAGCGCCTCGGTCTTGCCGGCGCGCGACGCCCCGGTGATCACGACGCGCGAGCCGCGACCGAACGGCGTCAGCCACTCGATCGCCTTCAGCGTCGGGTCCTCGGAGTCCAGCGCGATGCGCTCGCTCGCGTAGGTGCACGGCAGGTCGTCGTACTTCGTCCCCTCGGCGACCTCGTCGGCCGAGCGGCCGTTGATCGTGTCGACGCGGATCAGCGAGGGGTAGCGCTCCGAACGGCGCGGCGCGCGGACGGGGCCGGCGACCTCGTCACCGGCCACGAGCTCGCAGCGGCGCACCTGGGCCGCCGAGATGTAGACGTCGTCGTCGGAGGGCTCGGGCGGCGTGACGCGCAAAAAGCCCGAGCCGTTGGAGAGCAGCTCGACGGTGCCCGACGCGATGCGCTCCTCGGCCGGAGCGCGATCGTCCTCGCGGCCACCGCGCGAGGAGCCGCGGTCGTCGCCGTCGCGCCCGCCGCGGGAGGACCCGCGGTCGCGGTCACGGTCGTCGTCGCGGCCGCCGCGCGAGGAGCCGCGATCCTCGGTGTCGCGCCCGCGTGAGGACCGCGACGGGCGGGCCGCGCGCGCCGACGGCTGCGCCTCGGGCTCGGTCTCGGCCTCCGTGCTGTCGTCGGACTCGACCTCGATGTCGCCCGGATCGCGATCGCGGGCGCGGCTGCGACCGCGGCCGCCGCGACGCGAGCGGCGCGCGGGCTTGTCGGCGTCCGCCTCAGCGTCGGCATCGGCGTCGGCGTCGGCGGCGATCTCGACGCCGGCCGGCGCCACGCCGTTGACGGTGGCGTCGGCGGCGACGTCGTCGTCGGCGGGCTCCTCCGCGGCGCCCTGGCGGTCGATGATCGCGTCGACGAGGCTGGCCTTGCGCAGGCGCCGGAAGCCGTCGAGGCCGAGCTCTGACGCGATCTCGTGCAGGTCGGCGAGTGAGCTTGACTCCAATGCGGAGCGAGAGAGGACTGACATGTGGTTCTCCTGTGGATCGTCGGTTGGCGTCCGGCCGCGTGGGAACAGCGGCCGGCGACTTGTGCTGCAAGCCTACCGCGCGTGGCGGATGGCGTCGTCGAGCGCGAGCGCAGGATCGACCTCGAGCTCGCCGCGCAGCGCAGCGCGCACGGCCAGGAAGTCGGCCGCCTGTGCGACGTCGTGCACGCGCAGCACGTGCGCCCCGGCATCGACGCCGTGGCCGATCGCCGCCAGCGTCCCGGCCGAGCGCTCGCGCGGCGCGCGACCGGTCAGCGCGCCCACGAAGTCCTTGCGCGAGACCGCCAGCAGCAGGGGGCGCCCGAGCGCGTGCAGCTCCTCCAACCGCCCCAGCAGCGCGATCGTCTGCGCCGGCGTCTTGGCGAAGTCCGGGCCCGGGTCGAGGATCAGCTGCTCGGGCCGCACGCCCTGTGCGAGCGCCACCTCCATGCGCTCGCGCAGGAACTCGAGCACGTCGGCGACGACGTCGTCGTAGAGCCCCGGTTCCTGCAGGCGCTGCTTGGGCGCCGCGCGCGTGTGCATGAGCACGAGCGCCGCGCCGGTGCGCGCGCAGACCGCGGCCAGCTCGGGGTCGCGCAGCCCGCTGACGTCGTTGACGACGACGGCCCCGGCGGCGATCGCCGCCTCGGCGACCGCCGGCTTGTAGGTGTCGACGGACACCAGCGCGCCGAGCTCGCCGGCGATGCGCGCCACGAGCGGGACCACGCGCTCGATCTCCTCGGCGACGGCGACGGCCGGGCGCTGGGTGATGCCCGACTCCCCGCCGACGTCGATGATGTCCGCGCCGGCGGCCAGCAGCTCGCGCGCAAGCTCGACGCGCGCCTGCAGGCCCGGGTAGGCGCCGGCGTCCGAGAACGAGTCCGGCGAGGCGTTGACGATGCCCATGAGCCACGGCCGCTCGCCGAGTGCGAGCATGTGGCCCGCGGCGGCGACGGCATGACGGCGCACGGGACCGGCGAAGCTACCCGATGACGACCGAGCGCCTGCTGACCGTCGCGTTGCCGGCCTTGTCGGTGGCCGTGATCTGCACCGTAAAGGCGCCGGCCCGCCCGTAGTGGTGGCGCGCCTGGACGCGCGAGACGCCGCCGGAGCCCGGCGTCGAGTCGCCCCATGACACCGTCACGTTGCGGATGCCCGAGGAGCGCGTCCCCCCGCCGCCGATGTCGCTGCCACGGGCCGACACGTCGACCACGCGCTTCTTGCGCTTGAAGGAGACCGACAGCCGGGGGGCCAGCGAGTCCACGCGCAGCAGCCGCGAGCGGGAGCGCCGGGTCTGGCCGCGGGCGTCGACGGCGGTGACCTGCCAGTGATGCGTCGGCCCGGTGAGCGGCACGGCGAGGGTGAGCTTCGTGTCGCTCGTCTGCCCGACGAGCTGACCGTCGACGCGCACCTCGTAGCGCTGGGCGCCCCAGAGGCCGAAGGAGGCCGACCAGCTCAGCGTCGCGAGCGCCGGCTGACAGCAGCGCTGCGACGTGAACCCGGTGAAGCTCCCCGGCTCGCGGTCGAGGTAGCCGGCGACGATCTGGCGCGCTGCGGGCCCGCCCTGCACCCAGGCGACGACGCCGCCGCTGGCGCGGTCGACCGCCACCTCGAACCCGCGCTCGGGCTCGACGGGGCCCAGCTCGGGGCGCGAGAGGACGAGCTCCTTGCCCGGCTTGCGGTCTTCGTAGGGGAGCACGCGCACGACCGGCGCCTGGCCGGGGCCGGCGAGCACGCTCGCGACGAGGCCGTCGTTGTTCTCCGACATCGCCGGCGCCGTCGCGGGCGCGGCCACGCTCGGGGTGAAGATCCCCACTCCTGGTGCGAAGGCGTCGCGGTCCAGGAGCGACGCCATCGGCTGCCCGGTGAGCCCGCCCGTGGTCGTCGCCAGGCCGACCCCGCGCCCGTTCATGTCGATGTTCGGCTCGCCGAGCGGCTCGCCGGTCCCGGAGTCCACTGCGACCGGCGGGTCGAAGGCGGTCCCGCGCTGGCGCGTGGCGAGGATGCGAGAGCCGCCGTCGGCGAAGGTCTGGCGGAAGACGACCCAGGCGAAGCTCGAGTCGTCCTCGGCGTCGATGTCGGGCAGATCGGACACCGTCGCCGCGCGGCCCTCGAAGGTCGCGGGCGTGAGGTCCTGCGGCGCGTTGGAGAGCGCCGCGCCGAACATCTTGCGCGCGTACACGTGGCCGGCCTCGCCCCAGGTCACCTCGCCGACGCCGTCGGCCGAGATCGCCACCCGCGAGCGCGCGCTGCCGACACCCGCCGCGCGCGCCGGGTCGACGTCGGCGGGCTGCTCGATCGAGCCCCACGTGTTGCTGCGCCGGTCCAGGCGCGCGACGCGCACGTCGCCGCCCGACGTGAAGCTCGCATAGGCGGTCCCGTTGATCGAGAGGTCGACCGAGGGGTCCGAGCCCGCTCCGAGCGCCACCGGCGCCTGATAGCCCGCGCCGGCCGGGCGCGCGACGCCGTAGACGACGCCGGCATTGACGAACACGACGACGAGGCGCTCGGCGTCGGCCGCCGCGATGACGGGCTGTGAGCTCGGGCCCGGCAGGCCGGCGTCGACGCGCTCGCCGGCCGTGAAGACCCCGCCGGTGAAGCGGGCGACGAAGACCTGGTCGATGCCGTCGACGCGCTTGACGTACGTCAGCCCGCCGGTGCCGTCGCGTGCCAGGTCGAGGTCGCCGAGCGACTGCACCTCGGCGCCCGCCGTCGGGCCGTCGACCGGGTCGCCGGGAAAGAACGCCGCCCGGGCGCTGCCGGCGGGGATCGCGAGCAGGGCTGCGATGAGGATCAGCGGGCGGCGCATACGGACCTCGGGCACTCCTTGTGTTCGGACGTCGGCTGGAAAGCGCGCGGGCGCTCCTCAGGGCTGTCAAACCGCCGAGGACCGGCAAAGTTACGCGCTGCCGACGACGCCTTCGGCGCGCGCCTCCTCGCGCCAGGCCTCGCGCTGCGCCGCGGTCTCGCCCGCGCTCCAGCCGAGCTCCACCGCGAGCGCGTCCGCGACGCGCTCGATCACCGGTCCGTCGGCGCCGAGCTCGCGCGCGGCCAGCAGCCCCAGGCGGGTGCGCCGTAGCAGGACGTCGCCGAGCGAGCGGGCCTGCTCGCGGCGCGCGGCGTAGACGACCTCCGCCAGCAGGTCCGGCAGATCGCCGACGATCGCCCCGGCGAGCTGCGGTCGCTCGCGGGCGATCGTCAGCACGTCGTGGGCGGCGTGTCCGTAGCGGCCCGCCAGCGCGGCGTAGGCAGCGTCCGCGACGCCCTCGACCCGGCCCAGGGCGGCGGGGTCGACCGGGGCCCCGAGCGGGATCGCGTGCGTTCGGCAGGGCGCGTCGCGCGCCTCGCGCTCGACGAGGCGGTCGACGGCCATCTTCGCCATCCGCCGCCAGGTCGTGAGCTTGCCGCCGGTGATCGTGACCATGCCGCTGGAGGTCTCGTACAGCTCGGCCTTGCGCGAGATGTCGACGGACTTCTTGGGGTCGCCGGTCGAGATCAGTGGCCGCACGCCCGCGTAGGCGCCGGTGAGGTCGCCGGCCGTCAGCCGCGTGCCGAAGTACTCGTTGCAGGCATCCAGCAGGTAGGCGATGTCCTGCGCCGCCGGCGGCACGTGGTGGTCGTTCAGCGGGCCCTCGAAGTCGTTGTCGGTCGTTCCCACGAGCGAGCGCCCGAGCCAGGGCAGGACGAAGATCGTGCGCCCGCCCCCGGCCGGGACGATCGCGCCCCCGGCGGCGAGCGGCAGGTCC
>JAXDFS010000420.1:0-7861 GCA_034665465.1 Solirubrobacteraceae bacterium | reverse complement strand
TCGCGCGCGAGCGCGACGAGGGGCTGGCCGCAGTCGACCTGCGCGCGATCGCGACGGGCGACCTGCTCTTCTCGCGGGCGTTCTCCGAGCTGGCGGCGACCGGGTCGCTGGCCGCCGTGCGAACCCTGTCGCACACCGGATCGGCGCTGGCCGAGGGCGAGCTGCTGCAGCGCGAGGACGCCTGGAACGCCGCCGTCGGCGTGCAGCGCTACCTGTATCGATGCGAGCTGAAGACCGCGCGGCTGTTCGAGGCCTCCTGTCGCCTCGGCGCGCTGGCCGCCGGCGCCGGGGAGGACGCCGTCGACGCCCTCGGCATGTTCGGCCGGCGCATCGGCCTCGCCTTCCAGATCCTCGACGACGTCCTGGACGTCTCCGGCGACGCGGCGCGCACCGGCAAGCATCGCGGGACCGACCTGCTCGACGGGACGGTGACGCTGCCGCTCATCCTCGCGCGCGAGCGCGACGAGGGGCTGGCCGCAGTCGACCTGCGCGCGATCGCGACGGCCGAGCAGGCCGAGCGGCTGTGCGAGCGCATCGGGGCGACGGGAGCGATCGCGGATGCGATCAGCAGGGCCCTGGAGATCGTCGCCGAGGCCAAGGCGCAGATCGCGCGGCTGGCACTGGAGGACGGCCAGCGACTGGCGCTGGGCCTCGTCGCGGACGCGGTCGTCGACCGGCGGGCCTGAGCTGCGGGCCCCGCCGGCGCGGGGATCGGCCTAGAAGTCCTCGGGGAGGAGGTAGTCGGCGGTGAGCGCGGCGACGAAGCGCTCGACGTCTTCCTCCATGTTGGCCCGCGTCAGCTCGCGCAGGTCGGAGACGAGCTCCTCGGTGCCCTGGTCGAGGATCTCGTCGAAGCGCTGGATCGCGTCCTCGCCGAAGACGCCGACCAGCGTCCACTCGCAGTTGGGGCAGCGCAGGCTGACTTCCCAGCTGGTGCGCCCGGCCTCCTGCCAGTCGATCGGATACACGAGCTCCGAACGGCATTCGGGACAGACGTGGAGCTCTGTCGTGGTGGTCGTCGGCTCGTCCTCGAACGAAATGACCTCGATGGTCTTTCCGGAGGGCAGTGTCACCTTGCGCACGTAGTGCTTGTGATCCGGCTGAGGACTTTGCTCGAACTCCTGCATGACCCACTCATCGGCACGCCACAGAGGAACTTGAACTTCTCTGCGGCCGATCCGCATGAAGACCGTGAGTGACGGTCGCGCTACCCTCCCTTCGTACCCGACCCCTGGAGCCTCAATGCCGCTCGGCATCGGTCCACTCGAACTCGTCATCGTGCTCGTCATCGCCCTTGTGGTGTTCGGGCCCAAGCGCCTTCCCGAGCTCGGCAAGTCGCTGGGCACCGGCATGCGCGAGTTCAAGGAATCGATCACCGGAAACTCCAAGGACGACGACGACGACGACCGCTCCGCGCTGACGCCGGCGCCCTCCGACGACCCGCCGGCCGGGGCGCCGGACGACGTCGGCGGCCCGCGCGCCTGAGTCGCGCGCTGCGCGGGCTGGGCTGACCCTCATGGGAACCGCGTTGCGGCCGATCGGTCACGAGGACCGGCTGAGCCTCGTCGACCATCTGTCCGAGCTGCGCCGGCGGCTGATCATCTGCGTCGTCACGCTGCTGGCCGCCTTCAGCGTCTGCTTCTGGCAGAACCACGCGATCCTCAAGATCATCACCAAGCCCGTCCGCGACGCCCAGAACGTCAAGAACCCCAGCGCGACGAGCAAGGACCCCGACGTGCAGGCCGCGCGCTTCCAGCAGGAGCAGGTCCGGGCGCTGCGCAGCCTGTCGCCTGCGCTGGCGTCCTCGGCGCGGACCTTCGACGCGCTCGGGGCCGCCGGCAACCTCACGGCCACCCAGCGCACCGCGATCGGCACGGCCTCGCGCCAGCTCGCGCTCGCCAGCCGGCAGGCCGCCCTGGCTGCGAAGGCGGCTCCGACCAACGCCCAGGCCAAGCTCGTGACGCTGAGCGTGACCGAGCCGTTCACCTCCACGATCACGATCGCGTTCTACGCCGCGCTGCTGCTGGCGATGCCGATGCTGCTCTTCCAGGCCTACGCCTTCGTCCTGCCGGCCTTCAGCCCGAGGGAGCGCAAGGTCGCGCTGCCGCTGATGCTGATGGTCCCGGTGCTGTTCATCGCCGGCGTCGCGTTCGGCTACTTCGTCGTGCTCGACCGCGCCGTCCAGTTCCTGCAGAACTTCAACTCGGAGTCCTTCGACAACCTGCTGCAGGCGAACACGTACTTCAAGTTCGCCGTGCTGTTCGTCGCCGGCGTCGGCCTGCTGTTCCAGATCCCCGTCGGCGTGCTGGCGATCACGCGCCTGGGCATCTTCACGCCGCGCCAGATCGCCAAGAACCGCGGCTACGTGATCCTCGGCATCTCGATCCTGGCGGCCGTCGCGACGCCGACGCCCGATCCGGTGACGATGACGCTGGCGATGGCGCCGCTCATCATCCTCTTCGAGCTGAGCATCCTGCTCGCGCGCTGGATCGATCGCATCAAGCCCGCCGTGGACGAGGACGACGAGGACGACGACGCCGATCCGCAGGCGCCGGACGACGGCGATCCGCCCGGCGGTCACGACGCTCCCGGCGAGGACCCCTACGGCCACCTCGATCCCGACGACGACGAAGCCGCGGCGGTGGCAGCGGCGGCCGATCTCGTCGCCGCTGCCGTGGCCGATGACGACCAACGCGCCAGGGACGCCTACGATGAAGGCGGCATCGCCGACGAGGACCCGAGCGCCGACGACGCCGATCCGCCTAAGCTGCAAGACCCCGATTGGAAGGACTGATCGCCGATGTTGTTCGACCTGCGCGGACGCGGCCGGCGCCGCACCGTGCAAGCCATCTATCTGTCGCTCGCCCTGCTCATGGGCGGCGGCCTGATCCTGTTCGGCATCGGCAGCTCGCAGAGCGGCGGCCTCTTCGACGCGATCTCCGGCGGCTCGGGCTCCACGAGCGCGACCTCGGCGATCGACAAGCGCATCAAGAGCACGATCGCCGCGACGCGTGCCCGGCCGCGCGATCCCGCCCCCTGGGCGCAGCTGGCCGCGCTGCGCTTCCAGCGCGCGAGCATCGACGGGACCACGGCCGACGGCACGTTCACCGACGCCGGCAAGGCGCGCCTGCGCCTCGCAGACCAGGCTTGGGAGCGCCACCTCGCGCTCGATCCCAAGCAGCCCGACGTGCGCACGGCGAAGTTCATGGTCCAGGCCTATGAGTCGACCGCGCTCAACGAGCTGACGAAGGCCGTGCGTGCGAAGGAGATCGTCACCGCAGCGACCAAGCCGCCGAGCTCGAACCTCTACGCCCAGCTTGCCGAGCTCGCCTACCGGGCCAAGGACAACCGCAGCGCCGATCTCGCCGCCACCCGGGCCGTCGGCCTCGCCGCGCCGAAGGATCGCAAGGCGCTGCGCACGGCGCTCGACGGCCTGAAGGCGGCGGCCGCGCAGCAGCAGACCGGGAGCGCGACGACGACGCCCGCCGGGTAGCGGGCGTCGTGGGGTCCAGACGGCGAACCACTAGGATCCTCCGCTCATTCGCCCCTGTAGCTCAACTGGCAGAGCAGCGGACTCTTAATCCGAAGGTTCCAGGTTCGATTCCTGGCGGGGGCATGATGTCCGTCCCGCAAGAGGCCCCATGACGCTCGCGATCCTCGACGGCGTCGTCATGGACGCCGCGCAGGCGCAGATCCCCGTCACCGACGAGGGGCTGCTGCGCGGCGACGGCGTCTTCGAGGTCGTACGGCTCTACGACGGGCGCCCGTTCGGCCTCGAGGAGCATCTCGAGCGCATGGCCCGCAGCGCGGCCTCGATCCGGCTGCCCTTCGAGGTCGACGTCATGCGCGCCGAGGCCCTCGCGCTGCTCGCCGAGGCCGATCCCGCCGACGGGGCACTGCGCCTGGTGGCCACGCGCGGCGGGCGGCGGATCGGGCTCGTCGAGCCGATGAAGGCGTTTCCCGACACGATCGCCCTGGCGACGATCACCTACTCGCCGACGCGCATCCTCGACGGCGTCAAGTCGCTGTCCTACGCCGCGAACATGCTCGCCTCGCGGCTGGCGCGCGAGGCCGGCGCCGACGAGGCGCTGCTGGTCTCGCCGCACGGGCGCGTCCTCGAGGCGCCGGTGACGTCCTTCTTCTACGTCCTCGCCGGCAAGCTCTACACGCCGCCGCTGTCAGACCGGATCCTGGACTCGATCACCCGCCGCGTGCTGATCGCCGTCACCGACGTCGAGGAGCGCGTGACGACGCTCGACGACCTGCGCGAGATCGAGGAGGCCTTCCTCGCATCCTCCCTGCGCGAGGTGCACCCCGTGCGCGCGATCGACGGGACGCCGGTCCCGGCCGCGCCCGGGCCGGTCAGCACGGCGGCCGCCGAGCGCGTGCGCGAGCACATCGCCGCGCAGCTCGCCCGCGCCCCGGCGTGACGTGACGTGAAGGTCGTCACGGTCATCGGCAACCGCCCGCAGTTCGTCAAGGCGGCGGCGGTGTCGGGGCCGCTGCGCGCAGAGCACGAGGAGCTGCTGGTGCACACCGGCCAGCACTACGACGACGAGCTGTCGGCGATCTTCTTCGAGGAGCTCGCGGTGCCGGCGCCCGAGATCGAGCTCGGGCTCGGCGGCGGGACCAACACAGAGCAGACGGCGCGCATGCTCGCGGCGCTCGGCGACCTGCTTCGTGAGCACACGCCCGACGCCGTGCTCGTCTACGGCGACACGAACTCGACGCTCGCGGGTGCGCTGGCCGGCGCCCAGGCGCAGGTCCCGGTGGCCCACGTCGAGGCCGGGATGCGCTCCTATGACCGCGCGATGCCCGAGGAGCTCAACCGCGTGCTGACCGACCACCTCGCCGACCTGCTGCTCGTCCCTTCGGGCGTCGCGGCGGCCAACCTCGCGCGCGAGGGCGTCGCGGGCGAGGTCGAGATCGTGGGCGACGTCATGGTCGACGTGGCGATGGCGCTGGCGCCCCACGCCCGCGCCGACGACGCGCCGCTGCGCGACGCCGGCGTGTCGGCGGGCGAGTACGTGCTCGCGACCGCGCACCGCGCCGGCACCGTCGACGACCCGCAGCGCCTGCGAGCGCTCGTGGAGCTCCTCCTGTCCGTCGAGCCGCCGGTCGTGCTCGCGCTGCACCCGCGCACGCGCGCCCGCCTGGTGTCGGCGGGGCTGCTCGAGCGCCTCGCCGCCGGCACGATCCTGCGCCCGCCGCTGGGCTACCTCGCCTTCACCTCGCTGCTGACGCGGGCGCGGGCGGTGCTGACAGACTCCGGCGGCGTGCAGAAGGAGGCCTATCTCGCCGGCGTGCCGTGCATGACGCTGCGCGACAGCACCGAATGGGTCGAGACGGTCGACAGCGGCTGGAACGTCCTCGTCGACCTCGACCCCGCCGCCGCCCGGGCGGCGCTCGCGCGCGCCCTGCCCGCCGAGCGCCCCGAACTCTACGGCGACGGCCGCGCCGGCGCCAGGGTCGCGGCCGCGATGACTAGGCTCCAGCGCTCATGAGCGACGCCCCCACCGCACCCGGCCTCGTGCTCAGCCCGACCGCCTCGGTGGGCGAGGACGTGATCTTCGGCGCCCATGTCGTCGTCCATGACGGCGTCGTGATCGGCGACGGCTGCCGGATCGGCGACGGCGCGGTGCTCGGCAAGACGCCCAGCCTCGGCCGCCGCTCGACAGCCTCGCGCGACGCGCTCGCCCCGCTCGTGCTGGAGGCGGGCGCGGTGGTGGGCTCGCAGGCGATCATCTTCGCGGGCTCCCACGTCGGCGCCGGCGCGATCGTCGGCGACCAGGCCTTCGTTCGCGAGCGCACCACGATCGGTGCGGAGACGGTCATCGGCCGCGCGACCGGGGTCGACAACGACGTCAGCATCGGCGCGCGCGTGCGCATCCAGTCCCAGGGTTACCTGACGGCCTACAGCGTCATCGAGGACGACGTCTTCTTCGGCCCCTGCGCGATGACCACCAACGACGACGCGATGGGCCGCCACCCCAAGGGCGTGACGCTGCGCGGCGCGAGGCTGCGACGCGCCTGCCGTATCGGCGGCGGCGCGATCCTGCTTCCCGGCGTCGAGGTCGGCGAGGAGGCGTTCGTCGCCGCCGGAGCGGTCGTGACGAGCGACGTCGCCCCGCGCAAGGTGGTCATGGGCGTGCCGGCGCGGATCATTCGCGACGTGCCCGACGAAGACCTGCTGGAGCGGTGGGGGTAGCCCGCCCGCGGCCGCGGCCGCGCCTGCCGGGCGCCGTCGAGCTGCCGTGGGCCCGCCGGCGGCGGATGCGCCTGGAGCGCGGGACGGTTGCGCTCGGCGCGGCCGCGTTCGGCTTGACGGCGGCGGTGCTGGGCAGCGAGGTGGCGCGGGTGCTGCGCGGGCGCATCCAGGAGCACCCCGAGCTCGACCCGATCGACTCCGCCGACGTCGCGGTGCGCGAGACGGTCGCCGTCGCGGTCGCCGGCTACGAGAGCATGACCACCCGCGAGACGGCGCTGCTGAACCTGCTGGGCTCGTTCTCGCTGACGTTCGCCGCCGCGCGCGTGTCGACGTACGTCATCCGCCGCCGCGGCGCCGGGCCGCTCATGCGCAACCTCTTCGTCGGCGAGCGCCACATCCATCACTTCGTGCCGGGGATCGTCCTGGCGTTCCTCGCCGGCGGCGCATCGGTGATCTCGCGCGACGAGTCGCTGGACCCGCTGCTGGCGATCCCGTTCGGGGCGGGCGTCGCGCTGACGCTCGACGAGTCGGCCCTGCTGCTGCGCCTCGACGACGTCTACTGGTCGGAGGAGGGGATCGTGAGCGTGCAGATCACGCTCGCCGCGCTCGCGCTGCTGTCGGCGGCGTCGCTCGCCCGCCAGGCCCTGCGGCGCGGGGCGCGACGGATGGCTACGCGGCCGCCGCGGCCGGTGCCGTCGCCAGCTGCGGCTGGTCCTGCATCCAGATGACCTGGTCGCGGCCGGGGCCGACGCCGACGAGCACGACCGGCACGTTGATCTGCTCGGCGATGAACGCGAGGTAGTCGCGCGCGGCGGTCGGCAGGTCCGACGGCGAGCGGCACTCGGTGATGTCCTCCTGCCAGCCGTCGAGCTCGATGTACTCGCCGCGGGAGTGGTGCAGCACCGACTGGTGGTAGGGGAAGTCGGAGAACTTCGCGTCGTCCAGCCCGCTGTAGCTCGTGGCGACCTTGATCTTCTCGAAGCCCGAGAGGACGTCGAGCTTCGTGATCGCAAGCGACGTCAGGCCGTTGATGCGCGAGGCGTAGCGCAGCGCCGGGATGTCCAGCCAGCCGGTGCGCCGTGCGCGCCCCGTGGTGGTGCCGAACTCGCCGCCGCGGGTGCGGATGTCCTCGCCGACCTCGTCGTGCAGCTCGGTGGGGAAGGGGCCCGAGCCGACGCGGGTCACGTAGGCCTTGGCGATGCCCCAGACCTCATGGATGTCCTTCGGGCCCACGCCGGCGCCGACGCAGGCCGCGCCGGCGATCGGGTTGGATGACGTCACGAACGGATATGTGCCGTGGTCGATGTCCAGCAGCGCGCCCTGGGCGCCCTCGTAGAGGACGAGCTTGCCGTCGTCGAGCGCGTCCCAGACGATGCGGGCGCAGTCGGCGATGTGACGCTCGAGGCGGTGGCCGAAGGTCAGGTAGGCCTCGGTCATCGACTGCAGGTCCAGCGACGGGTCCTTGGCGTAGGGGCGCAGGCTCAGGCGCTTGGGGTCGATCGCGGCGGTGATCTTCTTCTTGAGGATCTTCTCGTCGAGCAGGTCCTGCATGCGGATCCCCAGGCGGGCGGCCTTGTCGGCGTAGGCCGGGCCGATGCCGCGCCGCGTGGTGCCGATCTGCAGCTTGCCGAGCTTCGTCTCGCCGGCCGTGTC
>JAXDFS010000419.1:0-7010 GCA_034665465.1 Solirubrobacteraceae bacterium | reverse complement strand
CGCCGGCGTTGTTGCTGACCGCCAGCGCCGTGCTCGCCTTGGAGTCGGCGATCAGCGGCAGGCCGGCCGAGACGACCGACAGCGCGAGCGCGATGCAGGCCAGGCCCAGCGCCAGCGAGCGCGCGGCGACCGAGCGCTCCGGCCGCACGTCGGCCGCGCCCGCCGCGGCGGGGCCGCGCACGCCGGCGAGCACGCCGAGGAACAGCAGCGCCGGCAGCGTCACGCCGGGGATGTCCCAGTCCCAGTCGACGAGGCCGTGCACGAGCCACGCGACCGCGCCCGCGAACAGCGCCACCGCGATCTCGCGCTCGCGCCCCGGGGCCATGCGGCGCACGCGGTCAAGCGCCGCGTAGAACAGCAGCGCCACCCCGCCCATGACGATCAGCGCGCCGATCAGCCCCTCCTCGGCGAGGAACTGCAGCGGAACGTTGTGCGGCTGCGCGACGCCCAGCTCGACCTGGCGGTAGAGCTTGTGGGTCACCGGGAACGAGCCCGCGCCCCAGCCGCCCAGCGGCTTGGCCCACCACGCGCCGGCGGCCTCCTCCCACCAGACCCAGCGGTTGCCGGAGTTCGAGGAGATGATCCGTGCCGGATTTGAGACGTCGTCCTTGCTCGTCTTGGAGAACTCGTGCCAGGCCTTGTGGGCGAAGCCCGACGGCCCGCCCTTCGCCGTCGCGATCCCGCCGAGCGCGAAGATCGCGACGACCGCGGCGGTCGCGGCCAGCCCGCGCCAGACGAGCTGCGTGTTCTCGTCGCTCCAGCGCGTGCGCTCCTCCAGGTGCAGCAGCCCCCAGCCGGCGATCAGCAGGCCGACGATGCTCCCGGCCAGGACGAGCCCGAGGACGATGCCGTCGGGCGTGCGCTGCGCCAGCGGGACGTTGATCGCCTTCAGTGCCGGCCGGCTGAAGGCGAGGGCGAGCACCGGGATCGTCGCGACGACCGTGACACCGACGACCGCCAGGCCGCGCAGCTTCTCGCGGCCGAGCACGGTCACGACGACCAGGCCGACCGCGAATGCGACCAGCCCGCCGCGCGAGTACGTCATCCCGAGGATCAGCAGCAGGACGTAGAGCGCGGTGATGCCGAACAGGCGCGTGCGCTCGCGGCGCGCGTCGTCGGTCGCCAGGCGCAAGGCGATCGGGACCGCGAGCACCATGACGAGCGCGAGCGCGTTCCAGTACTCCAGCGGCGCGCGCAGGCGCGATGCGACGGCCGTGTGGTTGAAGCCCACGCCGAGGATCTGGGCGCCCGGCATGACCTTGCCCGCGAGCGCGTACAGCGCGCACGCCAGCGCGACCGCCAGCCAGCCGTAGGCGATGCGCTCGATGACGCGCGGCGCGCTGGACGCCGCCGCGATCGCGAGCACGACGACGAGCGTGTAGGCGACGCTGCGGTTGATGTAGCCCCAGGTGCGGTCGGGCGCGACCGACCACAGCAGCGTCACGCCGCACCAGACGGCGAAGGCCGCGAGCAGGCCCACGCCGACCCATGCGACGAGCGGCGCGCGCGGGCGCAGCGTGCCCGAGAACAGCCAGCCGACCGACGCCAGGACGGCGACGAGCGCGAGGCCGATCTGCAGGCGCGGCTCCTCCGGCAGGCCGGACGCCCCGTGCGCGAAGACGGCGTAGGCGCAGGCGGCCACCAGGGCGGCGACGAGCGCGCCACCCGATCGCGATCTGGGTCGGCGGACGGGTCGCACGCCCATAGGCGTGGCGGCGACCCGAGGGCTGGCGGGGGTCGTGACGGCCATGGACAGCGGCTTGCGATGCTAGCGTGACCCCCAGTCATGCGCCGCACCATGCCCTTCATCTCTGTACTTCTGGCGAGTCTTGCGCTGGCCGCGCCGGCCTCGGCCGACCTCGCCACGGACGTCCTGAAGGACTACATCCCCGACCAGCGGCTGAACGTCTGCGCGTACACCCAGGACCAGCTCAAGAAGATCAAGAACGCCGTCCCGCTGGACCAGAACGCGTACACGCCGGACTTCATCGCCGCCATCGACGACGCCATCGCGCGCCGGGCCGAGGGCGCGTGCAACAAGAAGAAGGCGGTCGTCCCCGTGGTCCCCGCGCCGGCGACCTCGGGCACCGCCGCGCCGCCGCCGCCGCCCTCGGCAAAGCAAGCGGCCCCGGCGCCCGTCGCCACGCCCGGCCAGGCCCCGGTCGCGCAGCCACCGCCGACGCCGGCGGCCGACCCCGCGCCCGCGCCCGGCGTCGTCACCGATGCCATCCCGCAGGCCGCCCACATCACCGCCGCCGGCGGCAGCGCCCCCTTCCCGATCCTGGCCCTCGCGATCCTCGCGGGGCTGCTCGCGCTCGGCGGCCTGCTCGCGACCCTCGTGCACTGGTTCGCGTGGGAGCCCGCCTGGGCGCACCGCGCGCGACATGCGACCGGCGAGGCGGGCTGGCGCGCGTCCTCGACGTGGGCCGAGTTCACGGACTTCGTCCGTTTCGGCCGTTGAGCTGCGGGCAGTGACACCTTCGTGACTCTCCTCCACGGCCGCCGCCTGCTCATCACCGGAGTCCTCACCGAGGGCTCGATCGCCTACGCCGTCGCGCGTCGCGCGCGCGAGGAGGGCGCGCAGATCGTGCTCACCGGCTTCGGGCGCGGCCTGCGGATCACGCAGCGCATCGCCAAGCGCCTCGGCGACCCCGCCGTCGACGTGCTCGAGCTCGACGTCAACGACGCCGATCAGCTCGCCGCCGTCGCGGCCGATCTGGAGCAGCGCTGGGGCGCGCTGGACGGCGTGTTGCACGCGATCGCGTTCGCACCAGGCGACGCGCTCGGCGGCGACTTCCTCGCCACCCCCGCGGAGTCCGCGCAGATCGCGTTCACGACCAGCGCCTACTCGATGAAGGGGCTCGCCGCCGCGATGCTGCCGCTCCTGCAGAAGGGCGAGCACGCGTCGATCGTCGGCCTGGACTTCGACGCGACCGTCGCCTGGCCGGCCTATGACTGGATGGGCGTCGCGAAGGCCGCGCTGGAGTCGGTCAACCGCTACCTGGCGCGCGACCTCGGCGCGCTCGGCGTGCGCTCGAACCTCGTCTCCGCGGGTCCGGTCAAGACGATCGCCGCCGGCTCGATCCCCGGCTTCGAGATGCTCGCGCAGGCGTGGGACAGCCAGGCGCCGCTGGCCTGGGACGTCAAGGACGCCGGCCCCGTCGCCGACGCCTGCCTCTTTCTCATGTCAGGCCTCGCGCGCGGCGTGACGGGCGAGATCGTGCACGTCGACGGCGGCTATCACGCGCTCGGCGCGCCGCTGGCCCCGCCGCCGTCTGCGGAGGAGAACGACGCCGCCGACGCCCCGCCCGCGTAGACCGCGCGGAACCACAGCTCGGTCAGCTGGCGCACGGCCTCGCGCATGTCGCGGCCGTTGCGGATGACCTCGATCGTGAGGTGGCGCTCGACCATCGCACACAGCGCCTGCGCCGCCACGCGCGCCGGGATGTCACCCGGCGCGATCCCGCGCAGCTGGTCGCGGCCGATGCGCGCCTCGGCCCCCGCGATGAAGCGATTGACGTAGGGCTCCCACTGCGAGGGCATGTGCTCGTCCTCGCCGTAGAGATGCGCGGCGAGCATGAGGATCGGGCCGTTGCGGTTGACGACGCCGACGAAGCGCGCGAGTCCGAGCGCGAGCTCCATGCGCGGGTCGCCGCTGCCCTCGAAGTAGGGCGAGGCGGCGTCGTCCATGTCGGCGAAGGCCTGCTGGATGAGGCGGTCCATGACCGCCCGCTTGTTCTCGAAGTAGAAGTAGACGGTCGTACGGCTGACGAACGCCCGCCGGGCGATCGTGTCGATCGTGACCTGGTCCTGGGTCCCCTCGCCCAGCAGCTCGCGGGCGGCCTCGAGGATCGCGTCCTCGGTCGCGTTGCGGGGAGCCAGCGCTCCGCCGGCGTCGGGCGACGCCGAGCTATCTGCGTGCTTCGAAGTGGGCAGCGATCCGCTCGCGAGTGTTGGCCGGGGTGACGATCTCGTCGATGAACCCCTGCTTCGCGGCAATCGCAACCGGGAGGTGCAGCTCTTCGTAGGCGGCCGACAGCGCATCTGGATCGGCGCCCGCCTCGAGCTCGCGGCGGTGCACGATCTCGATCGCCTGCGGCGCCCCCATGACGCCGATGCGAGCACCGGGCCAGGCGAGCGTGAGGTCGTTTCCGAGGTCGCGGCAGTTCATGACGATGTAGGCCCCACCGTACGCCTGTCGGAGGGTGACTGTCACGCGCGGGACCTCGGCGACCGAGAACGCGCGCAGCAGCTCGGCCCCGCGGCGCAGCACGCCCTCGCGCTCCTGGCGCGTGCCGGGGCGGTAGCCGGGCGTGTCGGAGAGCACGACGAGCGGGATCCCCCAGCGGTCGCACATGTTCACGAACCACGCGCCCTTGTCCGAGGACGCGGCGTCGAGCACGCCGCCGAGATAGCGCGGCTGGTTGGCGATGACGCCGACGGGGTGGCCCTCGATGCGCCCGAAGCCCACGACCATGTTCCGCGCGTAGCGCTTGCTGAGCTCGAGGAACTCGCCGCCGTCGAGCAGGTGGCGCGTGACGTCGCGCACGTCGTAGACCTTGCGCTGATTGGTGGGCAGCGTGGCGGCCGGGTCGCCGGCCAGCGGCTCGACCGGGTCGCGGAAGGGCAGCGGCCCGCCGAGCGTGTCGGGGAAGTAGGAGAGCGCCTGGCGGATGACGTCGGCAGCCTGCGCGTCGTCGTCTGACTCGATGTGCGAGACGCCGGACTTGCGGTGCACGCGCGGCCCGCCGAGCTCCACGCCGGTCACCTGCTCGCGCGTGACCTTGGCGATGACGCGCGGCCCGGTGAGGAACATCTGCGCGCCCTCGCCGACCATCATCACGAGCGTGCCCAGCGACGGCGAGTACGCCGCGCCGCCCGCGCACGGGCCGACGATGACGCTGATCTGCGGCACGCGCGCCCGCGACGTCGCGCGGAAGATCGACGCGTACGCACCGAGCGCGCCGATGCCCTCCTGCAGGCGCGCGCCGCCGGAGTGCAGGAAGCCGACGACCGGGACGCCGGCCTTGTCGGCGGCCTGGATCGTGCTGACGATCGTGGCGCCGCCGCCCTGGCCGAGCGAGCCGCCCTTGTGCTTGACGTTCTGCGACCAGACGCGGATCGGGCGCCCCCCGACCTTGCCCGATCCGGCGATCACGCCGTCGCCGGACTCGCTGCGGATCTGATGAAACGTGCCCGCGTCGCAGAGCAGCTCGATGCGCGCGAGCGCGGCCAGCGGCGGCTCGGGCTCGCTGACCACGGCCACCTCGGGTGCCGCCGCCTCGGTGCTCAACGTCACGCCTTCCGGAAGGCCAGGCACGCGTTCTGGCCGCCGAAGCCGAACGAGTTGCTCAGCGCGATGTCAAGGCCGGGCGCCTCACGCGGGCCGTCGGGGATGTAGTCGAGATCGCAGTCGGGATCGGGCTCGGCGAAGTTCAGCGTCGGCGGCAGCAGCCCGCGCTGCAGCGCGCCCACGACGGCGACGGCCTCGACCGCGCCGGCCGCGCCGAGCAGGTGCCCGATCGCCGACTTCGTGCTCGACACCGGCGGGTGATCGCCGTTGAAGACCGAGTGGATCGCGTGCGTCTCGATGCGGTCGTTGAACGGTGTGGAGGTGCCGTGCGCGTTGATGTAGCCGACGTCCTGCGGGCTGATGCCGGCGTCGGCGAGCGCCGCGCGCATCGCCTTCTCGGCGCCCCTGCCCTCGGAGTCGGGCTGGGTCATGTGGAAGGCGTCGTTGGACGCGCCGTAGCCGATGACGTAGCCGAGGATCTTCGCCCCGCGCGCCCGTGCGTGCTCGGCGCGCTCCATGACGATGACGCCCGCGCCCTCACCCATGACGAAGCCGTCGCGGCGCGCGTCGAACGGGCGCGACACGCCCTCGCGCGACAGCGCGCCCATGCGCTTGAAGGCCGCGATGCACAGCGGCGTGATCGCCGCCTCGGTGCCGCCCGCGACGACGACATCGGCCTCGCCGCGCTCGAGCATCCGCTTGGCCTCGCCGATCGCGTGGCTGCCGGTCGCGCAGGCCGACGAGACGCTGAAGCCGGGCCCGTGGGCGCCGAGCTGCATCGCGATCGCGCCGGCGGCGGCGTTGGGCATCATCATCGGGACGAAGTGCGGCGAGACGGCGCGCTCGCCGCCGTCGACGAACGCGCGGCACTCGTCCTCCAGCGTCTTCAGGCCGCCGACACCGGTGCCGACGAGGATCGCGAGCCGCTCGAGGTCGATGTCGCCCGGCAGGCCCGCCTCCTCGGCGGCCTGCATCGCAGCCGCGAAGGCGAGCTGCGTGTAGCGGTCCGAGCGGCGCGCGACCTTCGCGCTCATCGCCGACTCGGGATCGAACTCCGCACAGGGAGCCATGCCGTCGACGACGCCCGAGCGGCGCTCGAGCAGCGCGTCGACGAACGCGTCCGCCCCCTCGCCGATCGACGAGACGACCCCGCGTCCGGTGATCGCGATTTCAATGTGGGGGGACGCGTGCGTGCTCATGCAGGTGCCCCCTCCTTGGTCTCGACGAGTCGCACGGTCAACGAGATCGCATCCCCGACGGATTCGATCGGCTTGAGATCGTCGTCGCTGATCGTGATCCCGAAGCGGTCCTCCAGCGCCTTGACGAGCTCGACGAGATCGAGCGAGTCGACGTCGATGTCGTTCCAGGTGTCGGCCGGGCCTGCGTCGCGTGCGCCTGGGACCTTGATCGACTCGAGCTGATCGCGGATCTCCTCGAGCACGTCGTTCTCGTTGACGGCCATGCGTTCTCCTTGTGTCATGCGGCCAGCGCCCCGTCTACGGCGAGCGTTGCCCCGTTGATGTATGCCGCCCCGTCCGAACAGAGGAAGGACACGGCGTGGGCAACCTCTCCGGGCTGCCCCAGCCGGCCGGCGGGTACGCCGGCCAGAAGCTTGTCGGCGACGTCCGTGGTCATGTCGGTCTCGATGACGCCCGGCGTCACCGCGTTGCAGGTGATGCCCTTGCGGGCCATCTCGCGCGCGACCGTGCGCGTCAGC
>JAXDFS010000418.1:0-15909 GCA_034665465.1 Solirubrobacteraceae bacterium | reverse complement strand
CGGCGCGATCGGGATGCTCGCGCAGCGCCCGCCCGGGCTGCTCGGCGTCGTCGACGTCGGCGGCGGCTCGACCGAGCTCGTCGCGGGCACGCACGAGGGCGGCGTGACCTGGTCGGTCTCGCTGCCGGTCGGCTCGGCGGTCATCGCCCACGGCGAGCTCCTGTCGGATCCGCCGACGGCCGCCGAGCTCGCCCGCGTGCGCGACGAGCTGGCGGCCCGCTTCGCGGCGGTGCAGGCGCCGCAGCCGGCGGTCGCCTACGCGGTCGGCGGCAGCGCGACGTCCATGTACCGGCTCATGGGCGTGGCGCTCGACGGCGCGTCGCTGGAGCGCGGGCTGCAGGCGCTCGTCGCGATCCCGGCGGCGCAGGTCGCGGTGCGCCTCGGCCTGCACCCCGAGCGCGCGCGGCTGCTGCCGGCCGGCATCCTGCTGCTCGACGCGGCCTCGCGTGCGCTGGGGGCGCCGCTGCAGCTCGCCGGCGGGGGGCTGCGCGAGGGCGTGGTGCTCGAACAGCTCGCAGGCCTGCGCGCGCAGGGGGACCGCGCTGGATCTTCACAGGAAGGTGACCCCGCGGCGCCCGCCACGTAGTCTCATGGGGCTGCGCAGCAGCGCCCCCCGATGACCGTGCCCGAAATCGAGACCGACACGCCGCCGCAGGACTCCGTCCACGCCTCCGAGCCGGTGCCGCCGCAGGAGACCGTGGACGGCGACCTGCACGACAAGTCGCTGTACTTCGGCCGCGAGCTGTCCTGGCTGGACTTCAACGACCGCGTCCTGCAGCTCGTCGAGGACCCGTCCCAGCCGTTGCTCGAGCGCGTGAAGCTCGCCGCGATCTGGAGCTCGAACCTCGACGAGTTCTTTCAGATCCGCGTGGCGGGCGTCCACGACCAGATCGACGCCGGGCTCGTCGATCCCGGGCCCGACGGGCTGACGCCCTCGCAGACGATCGACGCGATCCGCGAGCACGTCCTCGAGCAGCAGCAGCGCCTCGAGGACAGCGTCCTGGGCAGGCTCTTCCCGGCCCTGGCCGAGCACGGCATCTGCATCGTCGGGATGAACGACATATCGGAGGCCGACCGCGCGGCGCTGGCCGAGCGCTTCCGCCGCCAGATCTTCCCGGTGCTCACGCCGCTGGCGGTCGGGGCGGGACGGCCGTTTCCGTACATCTCGAGCCTGTCGCTGTCGCTCGCGGTGCTCGTGCGCGATCCCGTCCGCGACGAGCAGACCTTCGCGCGCGTGAAGGTGCCGACCGAGATGCTGCCGCGCTTCGTCGCCCTCGACGACGACCCGCTGACCTTCGTCGCGCTCGAGGAGGTCATCGCCGCGAACCTGCAGATGCTGTTCCCGGGCATGGAGATCGTCGAGCACGGCTTCTTCCGCGTGACCCGCGACGCCGACTTCGAGGTCTCCGACGAGGCCGACGACCTGCTGCAGGCCGTCGAGGCCGAGCTGCGCCGGCGGCGCTTCGGCGAGGCGGTGCGCCTGGAGGTCGGCGTCGACATCGACGCCCGCGTACGCGAGCTGATCACCGACGCGCTCGACATCGAGCCGCGCCAGGTCTACGTCGTCGACGGCCTGCTCGACACGGGCGACCTGTGGCAGATCCACGGCCTGCGCGGCTTCACCGAGCTGCGCGACCCGCCCTGGACGCCGGTGACCCAGCCGCGCCTGCACGGCAAGGAGTCCGAGCACGTCAACGTCATGGCCGAGATGCGCCGCGGCGACATCCTCGTCCATCACCCCTACGACTCGTTCGCGACCTCGGTGGAGCGCTTCGTCGAGCAGGCGGCGGCCGACCCCGACGTGCTCGCGATCAAGCAGACGGTGTACCGCACGTCCGACGACTCGCCGCTGGTCCCGGCGCTCATCCGCGCGACCGAGCGCGGCAAGCAGGCGGTCTGCATGGTCGAGCTGAAGGCGCGCTTCGACGAGCGCGCGAACATCACCTGGGCGCGCGCGCTCGAGGAGGCGGGCGTGCACGTCGTCTACGGCCAGCCGGGCCTGAAGACGCACGCCAAGTGCATCCTCGTGGTGCGCCGGGAGGGCGAGGGCGTGCGCCATTACGTCCACATCGGCACCGGCAACTACCACCCCAAGACGGCGCGCCTGTACACCGACTTCGGCCTGTTCACGTGCGACGAGCAGATCGGGTCCGACGTCGCGGACATGTTCAACTACCTCACGGGGTTCGCGCGCCCCGAGGGCTACCGCAAGGTCCTGATCGCCCCCAACGGCATGCGCGAGGGGATCGTCGAGGAGATCGAGCGCACGATCGAGGCGCACGAGCGCGGCGAGCCGGCGCGGATCCGCCTGAAGATGAACTCGCTCGTGGACCGGCGCATCATCCGCGCGCTGTACCGGGCCTCGCGCGCGGGCGTCTGCGTCGACCTCAACGTCCGCGGGATCTGCTGCCTGCGCCCTGGCCATCCCGGCGTCTCGGAGAACATCCGGGTCGTGAGCGTGCTCGGGCGCTTCCTCGAGCACTCGCGCGTCTACGCGTTCGAGCGCGCGGGCGAGACGCGTGTGCTGATCGGCTCGGCCGATCTCATGCCGCGCAACCTCGACACGCGCGTCGAGCTGCTCACGCCGGTCGAGGACGACCTGCTGCGCGAGGACCTGATCGACACGCTGGACCGCTCGCTGGCGACCGACGTCTGCGCCTGGGAGCTTCGATCCGACGGCAGCTGGCGCAAGCGCACGCCGGGGGAGGAGCCGCGCTCCGTCCAGCGCGAGCTCATGCTCAAGCACTCGGCGCGGGCCAGCGAGGGCGCGCAGGCGGACGAGTGACGACGACGCCTCCGCAGGCCGCGCGCCCGGAGGACGCCAAGGTGCACGCGCCCGCGCGCGGCAACCGGCGCCTGCAGAAGCTCCTGGACGCCGTCGACGCCGATCTGCAGATCAAGGCCTGGTGGCACGTCGCCGGCGTCAACGCCGAGCGCCTGCACATGTCCGACCACTCGTGGGTGCACATCCAGATCGTCCTGAACATGGCGCTGCGCCTGTCGCGGCTGCTGTTCGCGCGCGGCGTGGTGCCCAACGTGGTGGCCGACCATGGCCTGGAGGTGCGCGACGCCGAGGTCGTGATCGCCGGCGCGGCGCTGCTGCACTGCGTCGGGATGTCGATCCACCGCACCGACCACGAGGCCTACTCGCTCTTTCTCACCGCCGACAAGCTGCCCGCGCTGCTCGCCGACATCTACCCCGAGCCGACGCGCTCGATCGTCGTCGCCGAGACGATGCACGCGATCATCTCGCACCGCTCCAAGGGCGACCCGCTGACCGTCGAGGGCGCGATCCTGCGCGTCGCCGACGCGCTGGACATGGCCCGCGGGCGCTCGCGGGTGCCGTTCGAGGCCGGCCACACGAACATCCACTCGCTGTCGGCCTACGCGATCGAGAAGGTGTCGATCGGCGCCGGCGAGGACAAGGCCGTGCGCGTCGAGATCGAGATGTCCAACTCGGCCGGGATCTTCCAGGTCGACGAGGGGCTCGGAACGAAGCTGCGCGGGACGCCCCTGGAGGAGCACATCGAGGTCGTCGCGCGCATCGAGGCCGAGCACGAGCAGCGCCTCGTGCCGATCTTCCGCATCTGAACGCGCGAGCGCCTGCGCGCCACCGCGTGATCTGAACTGCGTGCAGCCGCGCTAGTGGCTGTGCACATGTTCACTCCCTCTCTTATTCGGAAGGCATTTTCGTGACCGACTCTGCACTGCGGGAGCTCGCGGACGACCCGTCCTCGCGCAAGCGCTTTTTCAAGATGCTGGGCGGGGCCGGCGCGGTCAGCGCAGCCACCGTCCTCATTGCCGCCTGCGGCGATGACAAGAAGAAGAACACCACCACTGCCGGCGCCGCGGCCTCGACCAAGAACGCCGACGCCGACAACGCGAGCGATCTGAAGATCGTCAACTACGCGCTGACGCTGGAGTACCTCGAGGCGACCTTCTACCAGGAGGTCCTCGACAGCGGCGTCATCAAGGACAAGAAGATCGGCGACCTCGCCAAGGCCCTGGCCGACACCGAGCAGCAGCACGTCGACGCGCTCATCGCGACGGCCAAGTCGCTGGGCGGCACGCCCGCCACCAAGCCCAAGACGAAGTTCCAGGACACGATCGCCAAGGGCGCGACGACGATCCTCATGACCGCCGCGACCGTCGAGAACCTCGGCGCCGCCGCGTACCTCGGGCAGGCCGGCAACATCAAGAGCAAGGACATCCTTGCCGCCGCGCTGTCGATCCACTCCGTCGAGGCGCGGCACGCAGCGGCGCTGAACATGCTCGTCGGCCGCGGCTTCGGCGACGGCAAGGGCGGCCTCGAGGGCTCACTGCCCGACGGCGCCTTCGGCAAGCCGATGGACATGGCAGCGGTGCTCAAGGCCGTCGCGCCGTTCATCGCCAGCTAACCCCTTCCAGGACGAAAGCGAGAAATTCACATGGCTTCATCGCCCCAGGCGGCCGGAGAGCTGGCCGCCATCAAGGTTCACGGGCTGACGCGGGAGTCGTTTCTCCTGCGCTCGACCCTCGCCGCAGGCACCGCATACGGTGCGCTGTCGGCGACGCCGTACATCACGAGGGCGCTCGCGCAGAGCGGCGTCACCGACATCGACATCGCCAACTACGCGCTGACGCTCGAGTACCTCGAGTCGAAGTTCTACGAGATGGGCGTCAAGACGGTCAAGGGCCTCAGCGCCGACGACACGAAGCTCGCCAAGAAGATCCGCGACGACGAGGTCGCCCACGTCGACGCGCTGATCTCCCTGATCAAGTCGGCCGGCGGCAAGCCGGCCGCGCGGCCGACGTTCGACTTCGGCGGCGCGTTCGCGAGCCCGGCGGCGTTCCTCAAGACCGCCAACGTCCTCGAGGACACCGGCGTCAGCGCCTACAACGGCGCCGGCACCCTGATCAAGTCCGTCGACGTCCTCGGCGCGGCCGGGAGCATCGTGCAGATCGAGGCGCGCCACGCCGCGCTCATCCGCCTGACGCGCAACAAGCCGCCGGCGCCGCTGGCGTTCGACAAGGCGTCGCAGATGGCGACGGTCCTCAAGGCCGTCAAGCCGTTCATCAAGGCGTAGCCCGCGGCCCCCGCCGCGATCGCGCCGCCTCGAGGGCCCGTGCTGTCGCACGGGCCCTCGGCGGTTGGGAGCATGGGCCGTCGATGGATCCCTTCTTCGCAGCGGAGTGGTACGCGGTGCGCCCGGCCTCCAACCGCAAGCCGGCCACCTATCGCTGCCCGTTGTGCAAGGCGCTGCTGCCCGCGCTCAGCGAGCACATGCTCGTCTTTCCCGACGGCGACCCGGCGCGCCGGCGCCATGCCCACAGCGCCTGCGTGATGAAGGCCCGCAAGGCCGGGCGCCTGCCGCTGCGCGAGGAGGCCCATCCGCGCGAGCCCGGACGCCTGGCGCTGGCGTGGCGCCGGCTCAGTCGCCGCGGCTCGTGACGACCTCCTTGAGCTTGGCGACGGCGAAGCCCCAGGCGTCGCCGGGCGTGACGCTCGGCGGCAGCGAGACCTCCTCGGGGTTCGTCAGGACGTCGAGCAGCACCGGCCCCGGCGTGGCGACGGCCTCGCGCACGGCCGCGTCGATGTCCTGCGGATCGGTGACGCGGATGCCGGTGAGGCCCATCGCGCGCGCGACCGCCGCGAGGTCGGGGTTGTGCAACTTCGTGCCGAACTCCGGCAGGCCGCCCTGCTCCTGCTCGAGCTTGACCATGCCCAGGCGCCCGTTGTCGAAGACGACGAACTTCGCCGGGAGGTCGTAGGCCACGGCGGTGAGCAGGTCGCCGAGCAGCATCGTCAGCCCGCCGTCGCCGCAGAACGCGATCACCTGGCGCCCGCGGTCGAGCGCCTGGGCGCCGAGGGCGTGGGGCATCGCGTTGGCCATCGAGCCGAGGTTGTAGGAGCCGACGAGGCGGCGGGTCCCGCGCATCGTGACGAAGCGCGAGAGCCACACCGTCGACATGCCGGTGTCGGAGGTGAAGATCGCGTCGTCGGCCGCGTGGGCGTCGATCGCGGCGGCGAGCGCCTCGGGGCGGATGCGGTGCTCGGGGTTGTCCAGCGCGGCGCGGGCGCGCCCCGCGGGGCGCTTGTCGTGGGCGGGATCGGCGAGCTTGGCCTGGCGTTCGCGCCACTGCTCGTAGTCGGCGCGGTGCTCGTCGAGCAGCGAGCGGTCGGGTTTGGGCGTCACGCGGCCGAGCAGGTCGGCGAGGGCGAGCCGCGCGTCGCCGATCACGCCCGCGTCGACGCGGGTGCGGCGCCCGATGTGCTCGCCGCGCATGTCGATCTGCACGACGACCTTGCCCTCGGGATACCAGTCGACGTAGGGGAAGTCGGTGCCGACCATGAGCAGCAGCTCCGCCGCCTCGAGCGCCTTGCGCGCCGGCGGGTTGCCGATCATCCCGGTCTGGCCGAGCTCGTAGGGGTTGTCTCGCTCGAGGCCGTCCTTGGCCTTGAGCGTCAGGACCATCGGCGCGGCCAGGCGCTCGGCCAGCGCCAGCAGCTCGGCACGGGCGTGGCGCGCGCCCTGGCCGGCGAGGATCGCGACCGACGCCGCCGCGTCGATCAGCTCGACGGCCTTGGCGAGGCCGTCCGGGTCCGGCGTCAGCGGCGGATCGGCGCTCGTGAACGTCGGCACGGCGGTCCCCTTGGGGACGTCCATGGCGGCGACGTCGCCGGGCAGCGTGAGCACCGCGACCGTCTGCCGGGCGAGCGCCATGTGCACCGCCTGCTCGAAGAGCAGCGGCATCTGGCTCGGGCTCATGACCGTGTGCGTGTAGGCGGCGACGTCGGCGAAGAGCTTGTCGTTGTCGACCTCTTGGAAGAAGTCGCTGCCGATCTCCGCCAGCGGCACCTGGCCGCAGATCGCGAGCACCGGCACGCGCGACTTCTTGGCGTCGTAGAGCCCGTTGAGCAGGTTGATCGAGCCCGGGCCGACCGTGCCCATGCAGACGCCCAGCGTCCCCGACAGGTGCGCCTGAGCGGTCGCGGCGAACGCGCCCGCCTCCTCGTGGCGCACGCCGATCCACTCCAGCCGGTCCTCGCGGCGGATCGCGTCGGTGACCGGGTTCAGCGCGTCGCCGACGACGCCCCAGACCTGCTTGACCCCGAGCTCGGCGAGGCCGGTGACGATCAGCTCAGCGACGGTGGGCATGGCGCTCTCCTCCCCCGGTGATCCGGGCCTTGAACGAGTCGGGATCGGCGCGGTCCCAGTCGGCTGCCCAGGACTCGCGCGGCGCGGCGAGCAGCTCGCCGGGCTCCAGCCACTCGTACAACTCGGCGTAGGAGCTCGTGGTGGCCTCGTCGACGCGGCGCATGAGCATCCACGGCTCGATCTCCGCGGGACCGTGCAGGCCCATGGAGCCCATGATCTGCTGGGCCTGCGCGACGGTCGCCTGCTGGAAGCGGTGCACCCGCTGTGTCTTGTCGGGGACGTTCAGGGCGCGTGCGCGGCGCTTGTCCTGGGTGGTGACACCGACCGGGCAGGTGTTCGTGTGACAGCGCTGCGCCTGGATGCAGCCGGCGGCCATCATCATCGCCCGCGCGGCGTTGGTGTAGTCGGCGCCCTGGGCGATGCGCTTGACGATGTCCGAGCCGGTGGCGACCTTGCCGCTGGCGCCGATGCGGATCCGATCGCGCAGGCCGGACCCGACGAGCGCGTTGTGGACCATCATCAGGCCCTCGGTCAGCGGGGTGCCGACGTGGTCCTCGTACTCCTGCGGGGCCGCGCCGGTACCGCCCTCCGAGCCGTCGACCACGATGAAGTCCGGGCCGTCGCCCTCCTCGATCATCGCCTTGCAGATCGCCAGGAACTCGTGGCGCGCGCCGACGCAGAGCTTGAAGCCGGTCGGCTTGCCACCGGCCAGCGCGCGCATCGTCGCGATGAAGCGGACGAGCTCGCGCGGGGTCGAGAACTCCCTGTGGTGCGACGGCGAGACGCACTTCTCGCCCTTCGGAACGCCGCGCGCCGCGGCGATCTCGGCCGTCACCTTCGCGCCGGGGAGCACGCCGCCGATCCCCGGCTTGGCGCCCTGGGAGAGCTTCAGCGACACGCACCTGACCTGCGGGTGGGCGGCCTTCTCGCGGAACTTCTCCGGATCGAAGCGCCCGTCCTCGGTCCGCGCCCCGAAGTAGCCGCTGCCGATCTCCCAGATCAGGTCGCCGCCGTTCTCGAGGTGGTACTCCGTCAGGCCGCCCTCGCCGGTGTCGTGCGCGAAGCCGCCCAGGCGCGCGCCGCCGTTGAGCGCACGGATCGCGTTGGCCGACAGCGCGCCGAAGCTCATCGCCGACACGTTGAGCAGCGCCATGTCGTAGGGCTGCGTGCAGTGGGGCCCGCCGATGCGCACGCGCGGCGGCTCGTCCGGGGGATCGAGCGCGGCGTTGGTGTGCAGCAGCCACTCGTAGCCGGGCTCGGCGACGTCGCGCTCGGTGCCGAACGCCTGCTCGCCGTGGATGCCCTTCGCGCGCTCGTAGATGACCGTGCGCGTGTCCCGATCGAACGGGCGCCCGTCGTAGTTGCGCTCGATGAAGTACTGCTGCATCTCCGGGCGGATCGCCTCGAAGAGGAAGCGCAGGTGCCCGGCGAGCGGGTAGTTGCGCAGGATCGAGTGCCTGCGCTGGACGAGGTCGTGGACCGCCACGCACAGCAGCAGGCCCAGCAGGACAGCGCCGCCGATGCTGAACACGCCGCCGCCGGCCAGCGCCGCCAGGCCCGCGAGCACGAGCAGACCGGCGATGACGACCACGACGAAGAATCGCAAGCGCGTGAGGATACGTCGCCGCGGCGCGCGATCCGCCGGTTGGCGCCGGTGGCGCTCAGGTGTGGCCGGGGCCGGTCACGCGGTGGCTCCCCGACGGGGTGCGGACGAAGACCTGCCAGGCGTAGTAGGCGAGGTAGGCCCGCTCGTCGGAGCGCATGCGCGCGGCGAAGCGGCGGACGGCGCGGACATAGTCGGTCGAGTGGTTGTAGGCGAACAGCGCGCGGTCGAGATCGCGCGGGGCGCCGGCACTGTGCAGGAGGTTGGCGGCGCCGAGGATCGCGTCGTGCGGGTCGCCGATGTCGCCGCCCATCCCATATTGGCGCCAGGTCGACGGCAGGAACTGCATCGGCCCCTTCGCGCCGGATTCGCTGGCGCTGCGGATGCGCCCGAAGGCGGACTCGACGAAGTTGATGGCGGCGAGCACCGACCAGTGGATGCCGAAGCGCCGCTGCGCGGCGGCGTAGTCGCGGCGCAGGGCGGCCGCCCGCGCGGCGGTCGTGATGCGCGTGGCGGGCAGGTGGCGCGGGTCGCGCGGGATCGCTGCCAGCCGGCGCAGGCCGATCACCGTGTCGCGGGCCTCGCCGCGCACGCTGCGCGGCAGGCGCCGCAGCGCGCCGTCGCCCAGCGCGCGCCGCGCGGCCATGAAGCGCAGCAGGCGCTGGTGGTGCAGCGCGTGGTAGGTGACGCTCGCCGGCACCGCCCGCGCCGGGTCCCAGCGCCCGATCGCAGCGCGCAGCCGGCGTGTCGTGGCGGTCAGCGTCGCGGCCATCTGCTTCGGCGCGCGGGGCAGCACCGCGTTCGCGGCAGGCAGCTCCGCGGCCGGCCGGGCAGCGGCCGGGCGCGCGTCCTCGCGGCCCGTCTGCGCGACCGCCGCGGTCACCCCGACCGCGGCGACGACGACGAGCAGGGCTGCCGGCAGGCGTCGCATCGGCCGCAGGGTAGCGCCGGCGCCGCTCGCTTCTGCATGCAACCGCTTTGGCGTTTGCGGTGCGCAGGTGTCCTGCCCTGCTGTCACCGTGCGACAGCTATCCAGGACACCGGCCGCGGACGCCACGGCCCCGCCTGCCTCGGCGCGGCATGAGGAGCTCGCAGCTTCGCGATGCGGCGTCCGCCGAACCCGCGAGGATCCGCAAATGGCGCTGCATGCCCTCGGATCCCATGCTCGCGAGCTTCGCGCCGTCGTGACCGCGGCGACGCCGACGCATCGCCGCCTTCGCGAGCATCTCTCGACGATCGTCGTCGCGACCGTCGGCGTCGACGTGCTGTGCGCGATCGCCGCCTTCATGCTCGAGCGAAACGCACCGCAGACGGAGGTCAAGACCCTCGCAAGCGCCGCCTTCTGGACCACGACGCAACTGCTGACGGTGTCGTCATCGATCAAGAACCCGACCTCCGCAGGCGGGCGAGTGCTCGACGTGTTCATGGAGATCTACGCGATAACCGTCATCGCCGCGTTGGCCGGAGCCCTTGGCAGCTTCCTGCAGAAGCGCGGACAGGAGATCGAGAACGGGCAGCGCTGAGCGACGTGAACGCCGCGCGAGGGTGCGGTTAACCGCACCCCGATCGGCGGGTTTCCCCGGTTTGCGCGACGGGAGCCCCATGCGAGGCTGCGCTCATGCCCCACGAGCTCACCCTCGACCAGACGCGCGAGATCGTGCGGCTGCGCCGCCGCCACCCGCGCGCCGAGGTGCTCGTGCATCCCAAGCCGTGGGGCATCATCGTCGAGGCGCGGCGGGCGGGACACGCCGTCGAGCTCGAGCGCTTCGACTGGACGGGCGCCGTCACACCCGATCGCCAGATCCCGCGGGCCGCCTAGTAGGAGTCCCCCGGCGGGCCGGCGGGGCGACGCGGTCCTACCAGTGCACGCCCTTCATGATGTTCGCCATCGCGATCTGCTCGACGCTCGCGTGCTCGGCCGCCGCGGGATCCTTCTCGCCCTTCGACGCGGCCGAGTCGGGGAAGACCTTGTAGGCCATGTGCAGGATCTGGTCCATGACCTTCGGCGCGAGCGCGTGCAGGACCTCGCCCGCGGTGCCCAGGCGCGTGTTGATCTCCTTCGGGCGCGAGCGCATCGCCTCGCAGATGAGGTCGGCGGCCTCGTCCGGGCTGATCGTCGGGAAGTGGTCGTAGAGCTTGGTCGGCGCGATCATCGGCGTGCGGACGAGCGGCATGTGGATCGTCGTGAACGTGATCCCGTCGCCGACCGTCTCGGATGAGACGACGCGCGTCCAGGCGTCCAGCGCGCCCTTGGAGGCGACGTAGGCGCTGAAGCGCGGCGGGTTGGTCTGCACGCCGATCGAGCTGACGTTGACGACGTGGCCGAAGCGGCGCTCGCGCCAGTGCGGCAGCAGGGCCATGATCATCTTGATCGCGCCGAAGTAGTTCAGCTGCATCGTGCGCTCGAAGTCGTGGAAGCGGTCGGTCTCGCTGAGCTTGATCGAGCGGCGGATCGAGCGACCGGCGTTGTTGACGAGCATGTCGATCGCCGGATGGTCGGCGAGCATGCGGTTGACGACGTCCTCGATCGCATCCATGTTCGACAGGTCGGCGCTGTAGACGTAGGCCTTGCCGCCCGCGGCCGCGATCTCGTCGCGCAGCGCCTCGAGCTTCTCCATCCCGCGCGCCACGAGCAACGGGGTCCCGCCGGCCGCCGCGACCTTCAGCGCCGTCGCGCGGCCGATGCCGCTCGACGCGCCCGTGATGACGACCGTGCGCCCATTCATGAAGTGCGCGAACGAGCGGTCCTTGTAGAGATCGGGGTCCAGCGTGCGCTCCCAGTAGTCCCAGAGCTTGGCGGCGTAGGTGTGCAGCTCGGGCACCTCGATGCCCGAGCCCGCCAGCGCGCGCTCGGCGTCGCGGGTGTCGAAGCGGGGTTTGAGCGCCATGTGCTCGATGACCTCCTCGGGAATCCCGAGGTCGGCGAGCAGCGTGCGCCGCACGTCGCGCAGCTGGGGCAGCTTCATGAGCATCGACAGCGTGCCCTTGGGCAGCGCGTCGGTCAGTCGCTTGTCGACGCGGATCGCGAGCTTGGGCGCGTGCGCGGCCTCGGCGAAGGCGTTCAGCGACTCCCCGACGCGCATCGACCTCGGGTTGGTGAGGTGGAAGGCCTGGAAGTTCAGCCCCGGCTCATGGGCGATGTGGTCCATCGCCGCCGCGACGAAGTCGACCGGCACGATGTTCGTGAAGCCGAGCTCGGGGCCGACGAGCGGAAACCACTCCGGCAGCGCGAAGCGCGCCTTCTGGATCGCCTTGAAGAAGTAGTAGGGGCCGTCGATCTTGTCCATCTCGCCGGTCTGCGAATGGCCCACGACGATCGCGGGGCGGTAGACGCGCCAGGGCACCTCCGCACGCGTGCGCACGAGCTTCTCGGACTCGAACTTCGTGCGGTGGTAGGCGGACGGCAGCCGCTGGCCCTCGTCGAACATGTCCTCGCGGAAGAAGCCCTTGTACTCGCCGGCCGCGGCGACGGAGGAGACGTGGTGCAGGCAGCCCGCGCCCAGCGCGTTGGCAAGCTCGACCGCGTGGCCCGTGCCCGTGACGTTGAGCAGCTCGTTGACCTCATCGGAGGCCGTCATGTCGTACATCGCCGCGAGGTGGAAGAAGTGGCCGACCTCCCCGCGCAGCGTCTCGACCTGGTCCGCGGACACGCCGAGCAGCGGCTCGCGCAGGTCCCCGACGACCCGCTTGATGCGCTCCGGCCGGCCCCAGCGCTCGACGAGCGCGTCGAGGCGGGCCTGGGAGCCCTCGCGGACGAGCACGTGGATGTCGCCCTCGCGCTCGAGCAGCCGCTCGACGAGGTGGCGCCCGATGAAACCGGTCGCGCCGGTCACGAAGTAGGTCATCGCTCTCCCTCTTGAGATCCCCGCGGTACGCGGGCAAGCCTACTCGCAGGCTCCCACCCGCCAGCGAGGGTGCGGGCTACCAGCCGCCCGGGTCCTGCGCGCGGACCTTGGCGGCGGCCTGGCGCGCGTACTTGCGCTTCTCCAGACGCCACTGCAGCAGCGATGCGAACAGGCAGAACAGCGGGAAGAACGCGATCAGGATGAAGCCCGCGTTCGTGACCACCTGGTCGTTGGTCTCGCCGTACAGGCCCTCGCCGCCGTCGTGGGCGAAGACCGGCGCAGCGACGACGAGCAGCGTCGTCACGGCGAGTGCGAGGGTGGCTGGCAGGCGGCGCATCACGGCGCGCAGTTTACCGATGGCGGGCGATCGGTAGCGGGTAGGCCGAGCGTGCAACCGACGACCGGAGATCGAATGGAAAGCCCCGAGGACTTCGACGACGAGCCGGACCTCGCCACCCGCGAGGAGCGTGCCGCCGCCGCAGAGGCGCGCGCGATCGGTGGTCCGCCCGATCCCGACCTCGGCATGGCGGGCGCCGACGAGCGCATCGACGAGGCGATGCGCCCGGTCTACGAGGCCGGCGGCGGCGAGGCGGAGGGCTTCGAGCTCGCCGAGCGCGACCTGCAGCGCAACGCCAGCCACGACGACGGCGCAGCCTTCCCCGAGCGCGACGCCTTCACCCCCGAACGCGAGTCCGACCTCGCCGGCGCCGAGTACGGCGAGGCCGACGAGGAGGAGCCGGCGGACGCCTGAGCGCGGCCGGTCTCCGGCTCGCGCGTCACGAGCCGCAGACGACCAGCCCGTAGGCGCCGGCCGCGACGTGCGCCGCCCGGGAGACCTCGTCGATGCGCAGGTTCAGCGCGCGGGCCGTGGCAGCGTCGCCGCGCTCGACGACGCCGGCCAGCCGCTCCAGCAGTGCGCGCTGCTCGGCGAGCCGCCGCAGGTACCTGTCCAGCGCGACGCGGCCCGCGCGCGGGCGCGGCGCGCTCGTGAGCCTGTCGACGGCGGCGCCGACCAGGTCGGCGAGCCGGCGTGCCCGGTAGGCGGGCTGCTTGGCGCGCTCGCTGCGGTCGAGGGCGGCGAGATCGGCGCGGAAGCTCGCGCAGACGCCGTCGGCGAACGCGACGAAGGAGGCCTTGCTCGGCGCCGCGGCGGCAGCCGGCGCGGTCCTGTCGAGGCCTGACCGGGGCCGTGCCGTGCCGTTGGCGGCAGGCCCGCCGCGGGTGCTCGTCGAGGCCTTGCCGCCCGCGCCGCAGGCGCCCAGCAGAGCGGCCGCCGCGAGGACGGCGAGCGCGGCCGGGGCACGGGAGGATCGGGGCATGGGCATGGAGGCGCCGGCACGAGGCCCGCGGGCGCCGGCCTCCTGCGCGCATCATGATCGGTCGGGCCACAGGCAAACGGCCCGCGCCTCCTACGATGGATGCATGGCCGTCCTCATCGCCTCCGATCTCAGCAAGGACATCGCGGGCTCTCCGCTGCTGCGCGGGGTGTCGTTCAAGCTCGAGCGCCGCGAGCGGCTGACGGTGGCCGGGCGCAATGGCGCGGGCAAGACGACCCTGCTGCGGATGCTCGCCGGGGAGACGTCGGTCGACGGCGGCGAGCTGTCCTTTCAGAAGGGATGCAAGGTCTCGCTGCACGACCAGCGCCCGCCGCGCGATCGCGAGCTGACGCTGCGCGACTACGTGCTGAGCGGCTGCGCCGAGCTGATCGCAGTCGAGCAGGATCTCTCGCGCCTCGCGCAGGCGATGGCGGACGGCGACGAGGCGGCATTCGCGGCCTACTCGCGCGCGGAGGCGCGCCTGGAGCACGCGGGCGGCTGGACGTGGCGCGACCGCGCGACCTCGATGGTGCGCGGCCTGGGCTTCACCGACGAAGCCGATCTCGACCGCTCGCTGAAGACCTTCTCCGGCGGCGAGCTCACGCGCGCCTCGCTTGCACGCGCGCTCGCCGGAGACCCGGACCTGCTGCTCCTCGACGAGCCGACCAACCACCTCGACATCGAGTCGCTCGAATGGCTGGAGAAGACGCTGACGTCGCTGGACGCCGCGATCGTCCTCGTCGCGCACGACCGCTGGTTTTTGGAGGCCGTCGGCACCTCGGTGCTCGAGCTCGAGGCCGGCCGCTCGCGCTTCTTCCCGGGGACCTGGACGCAGTGGCGCAAGGAGCAGGCGGCACGCGAGATCGCGCTGGGGCGCGCGATCGACAAGCAGCAGGCCGAGATCGCGCGCCTGGAGCAGTTCGTCGAGCGCTTCCGGGCGAAGGCGACGAAGGCCAAGCAGGCGCAGTCGCGCGTCAAGCGCCTGGACAAGATCGATCGCATCCAGCGCGACCCGCGCGACCGCGAGGGGCTGAGGTTCGACTTCAAGGCGCCCGAGCGCTCGGGCCGCGTCGTCTTCGAGATGACCGGCGGCCGCGTCGAGGTCGGCGCCGACCCGCCGCGGGTGCTCGTCGACAACGCCGACATCCACCTCGAGCGCGGCGAGCACGTGTCGCTCGTCGGCGCCAACGGGACCGGCAAGACGACGCTCATCGACACGCTCGCCGGCCTGCGCCCGCTGGCCGCCGGCAAGCTCAGCACCGGCCACAACGTCAAGCTCGCCCATCTCTCCCAGCACGCCGACGAGCTGGGCCGGGGGCCCGGCGGCCATGCCCGCACGGTGGTCGAGTCCTGCGTCGTGCACACGGGACTGACGCCGGGCAAGGCGCGGGCGCTGCTGGGCCGCTTTTTGTTCAGCGGCGAGGAGGCCGAGAAGCCGCTGGACGGCCTCAGCGGCGGCGAGCGCCGGCGCCTGTCGCTGGCGATCCTCGTCGCATCGGGCGCGAACGTCCTGATCCTCGACGAGCCGACGAACCATCTCGATATCGAGAGTCGCGAGGCGCTCGAGGATGCGCTGCAGGCCTACGAGGGCTCGCTGCTGCTCGTCTCCCACGATCGCGCGCTGCTGGAGGCCGTCGGGACGCGCACCGTCGCCGTCCAGGACGGCACGCTGCGCTCCTACGACGGCGGCTGGCAGGAGTACCTGCGCGTGCGCGAGGAGCGCCGGCTCGCCGAGCGGGCGACCACGGCGCGCAAGCCGGCGGCGAAGGCGAAGGCGAAGGCGGCGGCGCTCGCGCCGGCGCCCGCCAAGCTCCCGAAGACGGCCAAGGCCAAGGTGGCCGCGTCCGGCCCCGGCTGCGCGAGCGAGCGCATGGCCGCCCGGGCGGTCAACGGCAACGGCGCCGCCACGGTCCTGTCGAAGAACGCGCGCCGCCACATCAAGAACCTCGAGCGCGAGATCGAGCTTGCGGAGGAGCGGCTGAAGGGGATCGAGTCCGAGCTCGCCC
>JAXDFS010000417.1:0-13739 GCA_034665465.1 Solirubrobacteraceae bacterium | reverse complement strand
GCTCGGTCGCGCGGCCGGCGAGCCCGCGCACGAGCTCGACGCCCTCCGCGGCGCGCCCTGCGCGCACGAGCGCCAGCGCGAGTGCCCCGGCGGCCTCGACGGAGTCGTCGTGCAGGTCGCCGAGCTCGTCGACGCGCTCGGTGTGCAGCAGGCGCGCCCGCGCGACTGCCTGGGTGTCGCTGTCGAGCTCGGTCGTCATCTCAGGGCAGGCCGCCGGCGACGCCGGCGGCGACGGCGCTCAGCCGTTGTGGGTCCCGCAGCCGCCTCCGCCGCAACAGCCGAGGTCGTGGGCGGAGGGCATGGTGCGCACGAAGGCGCGCTGGCCGGCCGCCGAGTTGGGGACGAGGAACGGCGACAGCAGGCGCTTGGTCTCCTCGGCTCCGCACGACGGGCAGGCGGGCGGTGGGGCGTCGGAGCGCTGCAGCTCCTCGAAGCGGTCGTCGCAGGTGACGCAGGCGTAGTCGTATAGGGGCACGCGTGCGATCGTGGCGATGTGGGCACGCCCTGTCAAGCCGCAGGCACCGCAACAAGTCGGTTCGCGCCGCGTTGAAGCGGCGCACGCGCGTTCAGGAGCGGACGCAGCCTGCCGATACAGCACCTAGACCCGACCGCTCCCCGATCACCGCTCAAGGATGGCAATGCACCTTCACGCACTGAAGCGCTACGAGATCGAGCTCGACGTCATCGAGCGCCGGCCCGAGCTCGACGACCGCGCCGCGATCGCGCTGCTGCGCGACGAGTTCGCGCTCGCGATCAACGCATCGCACTTCATCGCGCTGTCCGAGGACGACCCGGCGATCGCGATCGCGTCGCGCACCGTGCCGCAGGAGGGCGTCGCCCGCTACGCCCTGACGTTCGAGTTCACCGCCCGGCCGCACGCCGGCAGCGAGGGCGAGATCGTCGCGCTGCTGCACAGCGAGTTTCAGCGCGCCATCAACGCCTCGCAGCTGTGGCGCGTCTGCACCGAGGACCCCACCGTCACGATCCTGACCGGCGAGCGCGCCGGCAGCCTGGCGCAGCTGCGCCACGCCGCCTGACCTCTGCTCAGACGTTCTGGAAGGGCTGCGGGTCGGACGTGTCGATCGACAGGATGCAGCTCGGCGGGCAGCCGGCCGGCAGCTGGAGCTGGTCGCCGGTCCACCACCAGCTCTGGACCTTGATGACCGCCGCATCGGGCACGTCGAGCTCGAACAGGACGCAGCCGTCGGCACCGAGGTCGATCGCGCGCTTGTAGGAGTAGTTGCGCGCCAGCTCGGGATTCGGAGCGACGAAGGACCCCGGATGCAGGCCGTCACGCTGGATGCCCTCGAGGCAGTCGATGGTTGTCCCGTGCCAGACGATCATGGTGTACGAGTCTACGAACCCAGGGGGCCGAACGGATGCACGGTGCCTCGCGCGGGCGGGCGCCAACCGCCTCCGACCGCCCGCCGACGTCCGGTAGCTTCCCGCCCATGAGCGCCCCTCCGCGGATCTCGATCGAGGACGCCCGCCGTGCCGTGCTCGAGCACGCCGAGCGCCTCGATGCCGAGGAGGTCGCCCTCGACGACGCGCTCGGGCGTGTGCTCGCCGGCGACGCCGTGGCGCCCAGCGACCTGCCGCCCTTCTCCTCGTCGGGCATGGACGGCTTCGCGCTCCTGGCCGCGGACACGCGCGACGTGCCGGCCCGGTTGCGCGTCATCGGCGAGTCGCGCGCCGGCTCGCCCGCAGCGATGGCCGTCGAGCCGGGCACCGCGATCCGCGTCTCCACCGGCGCGCAGATCCCCGCCGGCGCCGACGCGGTCGTGCGCCAGGAGATCACCGAGGCCGGTGCCGGCGAGGTCGTCGTGCTGGAGCGCGTCGCGCCCGGCAACGACGTGCGCTACGCCGGCGAGGACGTTCCGGCGGGCGCCACGATCCTGCAGGCCGGGATCCTGCTCGGCGCAGCCGAGATCGGCGGGCTGGCGGCGGTCAACATCGCGCGGCCCGCGGTCGTCCGCCGCCCGCGCCTGGCGCTCGTCAGCACGGGCGACGAGATCGTCGATCCCGGCCGCGAGCTCGAGCCGGGGGAGATCCGCGACGCCAACCGCCCGGCGCTGACCGCCGCCGCGCGGGCCGCGGGCGCCGACGTCATCGCCAGCCTGCGTGTCGGCGACGACCGCGACGCGACGATCGCCAGCCTCGAGGAGGCGCTGCGCGGCGCCGACATCGTGGCGACGATCGGCGGCGTCTCGGTCGGCCCGCACGACCACGTGCGCCCGGCCCTCGAGAGCCTGGGGGCGCGCCAGGTCTTCTGCCGCGTGAGCCTCAAGCCCGGCGGCCAGGTCTGCTTCTACATCGCCGCCGACGGCACGCTCGTCTTCGCGCTGCCCGGCAACCCGGCCTCCGCGCTGACGGCCTTCCGGGTGCTTGTCGTCCCCGCGATCTACGCGATGCTCGGCCGCAGCCAGGCCCGGCAGACCGCCCGGGGCACCGCGGCGGTCGACCTGCCGGGGACGATCGGGCGCACGTCGGTCATCCGCTGTCACGCGGAGATGCGCGACGACGGCTGGTACGTCACCCCCAACGGCGACCAGCGCTCGCACATCCTCACGTCGATGATCGGTCTGCCGGCGCTCGCGCTCGTGCCCGAGGACCGCGAGGTCCTGCCCGCCGGCGAGCCCGTCGACATCGAGTTCGTCGGCTGACGCGGGGCCCGGTGCGCGAGCCAGCGGCCACCGTGGTCCTCGTGCGCGGCAGCGGCGACGTCGGGTCGGCGGTCGCCCACCTGCTGCTGCGCAATGGCTACGGCGTCGTCATCCATGACGCCGACCGGCCCGCGGCTCCGCGGCGCGGCATGGCGTTCACGGACGCGATCTTCGACGGCGAGTGCACGCTCGACGGCGTGTGCGGGCGCCGCGTCGAGGAGCTCATCGGCCTCGCGGAGGCGATCGCCGAGCGCGACGGCGTCCGCATCACGACGGCGGGCCTGGGCTTCGTGCTCGCGGCCGTCCAGCCCGACGTGCTGGTCGACGCGCGCATGCGTAAGCACGAGACGCCCGAGTCCCAGCTGGACCTCGCGCCGCTGACGATCGGCCTCGGGCCGAACTTCGTCGCGGGCGAGACGACGCACCTGGCGATCGAGACGCAGTGGGGCGATGGGCTCGGCACGGTCGTGACGGCGGGCACCACCCGCGAGCTCGCCGGCGAGCCGCGCAGCTTCGACGGCCACGCGCGCGACCGCTTCGTCTACGCGCCGGTCGAGGGCGTGCTGCACACGCACGCGCAGATCGCCGACCGCGTGCGCGCAGGCGACGTCGTGGCGACGATCGGCGCGGAGCGGCTCCTGGCGCCGCTGGACGGCATCCTGCGGGGGCTCACGCACGACGGCGTCCAGGTGACGCGCGGCACGAAGGTCGTCGAGGTCGATCCTCGCGGCGACGAGTCGGCGGCATTCGGCCTCGGCGAACGACCGCTGCGGATCGCCGAGGGTGTGCTGGCGGCGATCGCCCGCCACTAGATGGGTTCGCCGGCCATCGCGATCGCCACCTGCGAGTGGCATCCTGAGCTCGAGGCCGAGACCCGCCTGCTGCTGGAAGCCCTCCAGGCCCGCGGCATCGCCGCCGCCGCGGTGCCGTGGAGCGCGCCAGGCCCCGGCGGCTGGGATTCCTACGACGCCGTCGTGGTGCGCCAGACCTGGGACTACACGTGGCGCCTTGACGAGTTTCTCGCCTGGACGGCCTCGATCGGCGAGCGGCTGCACAACGGGCCCGAGGTCATCGCCTGGAACTGCGACAAGCGCTACCTCTTCGACCTCGCCGGCGCCGGCATCCCCGCGATCGCCGGAGAGCGCCTCCCGCCGGGCGCGCCGTTGCGCCCCCCGTCATCGGGGCGCTTCGTCGTCAAGCCGGCGGTCTCCGGCGGGGCGCGGCACACGGCCGTCTACGACGAGAGCGGCCACGACGCGGCCGCCGCGCTCGTCGCCAGGCTGCACGCCGACGGGCGCGACGTGCTCGTCCAGCCGTACTACGCCAGCGTCGACGACGAGGCCGAGACCGCCGTCATCTTCATCGAGGGGCGGCTGTCGCACTGCATGCGCAAGGGGCCATTGCTGGCGGTCGGCGAGCCCCCGAGCGAGGAGGCCTACGGCGCGGAGGACATGCGCCGCCGCCAAGGGGCCGACGACGTGATCGCGCTCGCGCACCGGACCTGGGCGTTCGCCGCCGAGCGCTTCGGGGCGCCGCTGTACGCCCGCGTCGACGTGTTGCGCGGCGACGACGGCGAGCCCGCGGTGCTCGAGCTCGAGCTCATCGAGCCGGCGCTCTTCCTGGACTTCGCCCCCGGCTCCGCGGAGGCGCTCGCGGCGGCGCTTCACCGCCGGGCGGGCGGCGACGCGTAGGCTGCATGACTCAGACCGGCAGCGACGAGGAGGAATGGCACGTGGGCAGCGAGCAGGCGCGCGGGAGCGAGGAGCTCAGCGCAGAGGAGCGCCAGCGGCTGCGCCGTGCGCACGAGCGCCTGCGCGCGGCGTCCAAGGAGCTCGAGGTGCTCGTGGCGACCGAGCCGATCAAGAACCGCTGGGCGCCCGAGCCGGCGCCCGCCGAGATCCTGGACACCGCCCGCGAGGACCTGCAGCGCGCATATGCCGACGTCGTGCGCTGTCAGCAGGAGATCCTCGGCTGGACATCCGGCTGATCGTTCCGGCCCACGGGCTACGATGACTGCGATGTCGCGCAGTTCTTCCTGCGACTTAGGCCTGCAACCGCTCCGACCATCGTCGGGTATAAGGAATGCATGCAGCAGACCGCCAACAGGATCACCGTCGTCGTCGCCGACGACCATCCGCTCTATCGCGCCGGCATGGTCGAGGTCATCCAGGACCGCGACGACCTCGAGCTGGTCGCGGCGTGCTCGGGCGGCACCGAGGCCCTGGAGAGCATCCGCACCCTGCAACCGGATGCGGCGCTGCTGGACCTGCGCATGCGCGACCTCGACGGACTCGCGGTGCTCGAGGAGCTCGTCAGCATCCGCTCCAAGACGCGCGTCGTCTTCCTGTCGGCGTATGAGGACGGCGAGTCCGTCCACGGCGCGCTGACCACCGGCGCCGCCGGCTACCTCACCAAGGAGACCGACCGCGACGAGATCTGCGACGCGATCGTCGCCGCCGTCGGCGGGGAGATCGTCGTCTCGCCGACGCTGCCGGGCGCGCTCGTCGGCTTCCTTCGGGGGCGCACCGAGATCCCCCAGACGAAGCTCGGCCACCGCGAGCGTGAGGTCATGCGCCTCACCGCCGACGGCTACAGCAGCGCGGAGATCGCGACCGCGCTCGGCATCGCCCCGACGACGGTCAAGACCCACCTGCACCGCGTCTACAGCAAGCTCGAGGTCACCGACCGCGCGTCGATGGTCGCGGCGGCGTTCAGGCAGGGCCTTCTGACGTGATGAACCTGCTGCGGCGGCTGGAGGGGCGCAACGCGCATCCCCGGATCGCCGCGGTCGTCCGTGTGGCGCTGCTGCCGCTGCTGCTGCCGGCTGAGGCGTTCGAGAGCTCCCACCAGCAGCCGGACCTGAACTTCACCGACCCGCTGCTCGTCCTCATCGCGGCCTACGCCGTGATCCTGCTGATCTACACGTTCAGCACGCGCAGAGAGCTCAAGCTCGCACCGTTCGCGGTGGCCGACACGCTGCTGATCGCGCTGCTCATCTACGCGGAGGGCGGGGCGCTCGCCGACATCCGCTTCGCGCTGGGCATGCCGGTGCTCGTCGTCGCCTTCCTCGAGGGACCGCGCCTGACGGCGTCGATCGCAGCCCTGGCCGTGCTCTCGTTCGTGCTCGCGTCGGTCCTGCACAACGAGCTCGGCGGCGGCGTGTCCGACCACTACATCGCCGTCCACGCGCTGGACCTTGCGTGGCGCGGCGCGCTGGCGGTCGTCGTGTCCTACTGCCTGACAAGCCGGGCCGAGCGCATCCGCGAGCTGCTCGAGAGCCGCCGACAGCTCGTCACCCAGTCGCTGCGCGCCGAGGCGCAGGCCCGCCGGCAGCTCTCCTACGCGCTGCACGACGGGCTTGCGCAGGACCTGCTCTGCGTCCAGCAGGATCTCAAGGCCGCCAGCCGCGGCCGCACGGAGTACCTCGGGCGCGCGCAGCTCGCGCTCGGTGACGCCGTCGCGCAGTTGCGCGGCCAGATCTTCCTGCTGCATCCCCACCAGCTCGAGCGCGAGGGCCTTGCGGCGGCGCTGGAGACGGTCGCCTCTCGACAGCTGCTGGCCGGCGGCGCGCGCCCGCTCATCACGGTCGCGCCGGGGGTCGACGGCCGCGACGCCGAGCTGCTGTTCTCGGTCGCGCGCGAGCTGCTCATCAACGCCGTGCGCCATGCCGAGGCCAGCGAGGTGACGCTCACGGTCGATCGCGTCGGCGACGACATCGTCGTGGCGTGCCGCGACAACGGCTGCGGCTTCACGCCCCAGCGGCGTCGCAACGCGCTCGAGAACGGCCACCTCGGCCTGGCGGCATGCACAGAGCGCGTGGAGTCCGTCGACGGCACGTTCGAGATCGTGACCGCGCCCGGTCGCGGCACGCTGATCCGCGCGACCGTGCCGGCGGGCCGCCTGCCCGACGCCGCCGACGCGGCGCCCGCGGCGCCCGCCCGCGCCCCGCTGGCTACCACCACGACCTGACCGCCAGGCCCGCGGGGTCCTATGGAAGGCCACAACGGGTGCGCGGAACACCCGCGGATTCGGCCGGGTCTGCTCTGTTCGCGGGCCCCCTGCGAAGTCTAGTTTCTGTGGAGACTCGGGGACGCCCTCAATCGTCGGACCGAGCGTAGGCCGCAATCACCAGCCCCCTGGTATGTCGCGGCGACAGGCGGGGCCGGGGATCCTCTGGATCCCCGGCCCTGTCTCGTCGGGGGCCCTGCGCGGGTCCTGAACGATCGGACGGCGCACCATCGGCCGGGGGCGTCATACTGGCGCGACGGACCGACCGCGTGGATGTGCGAACGGCTCGCATCGTGGTGGCGGCGACGGCGTCTGGGCTCACGAGGCCCATGCGTCTGATCGTCACTCGCAACGGGGGATCGAAGGAGGCACAAGTGACGGTGCAATCGCCGACGATGATGCGTTGCGAGCGATGTCGCGCAGTGCTGTGCAACGCGGAGGCTCCTGCGGTGATCCGGGCGGGCACGCCATGCGGCGTGTGCGGCGGCGTGATGATGCTCGCCGGGACCCACGGACGCGCTGAGCCCGACGTCGGCACCGGCCGCGCCCGACGCCCCGTCGCGAACGCCGACCGGCCGCCCACCGCCTAGCCCGCCGCGCGCGCGGGCGGCGCGCAGGATCTTGCCGCGGGCGCTTGGATCTGCGAGGGTCGCCGTGCCTGTTGATCCCCGACCGGAGGAGGGTCTCGATGAGCGAATTCGCCGCCGGTCCCGCCGCGGGCTCCGGCGAGGACGGAGCCGGTCCCTGGGGCGGCGGCTCGCCCCCGCCGGTGCTGCTGGCGGCGCTCGGCATCGCGCTGCTCATCGCGGTCGTGATCGTCGCGTTCCTCATCGGCAGCGGTGGTGGCAGCGGGAGCGTGCCCGTGGCGGCGGGTGGCACCGGCGTCGACGACCCCGGCCAGGGCAAGGCCCCGGCGGTCGAGCGGCGCGTCCTGCTGAGCCTCTCGGTCGAGGGCGGCGGCAGCGGCCGGGTCCGCATCGGCCCGCGCGGCGACACCTGTGTCGAGACCTGCGAGCACCAGTTCTCCACCGGCACCCGCGTGACGGTGACGGCCGATGCCACCGACGGCTCGCGCTTCGAGGGCTGGGACGAGGCCTGCACCGGCCAGGGGCGGTGCTCGTTCTTCATGGATCGCGATCGCTCCCTGACCGCGACCTTCGAGGGCACGCCGGCGGGACAGCAGTGCACCGACGGCAAGGACAACGACGGCGACGGCTTCGTCGACGACGCCGACCCGGGCTGCAAGGCCGACGGCACCGAGGCGCCCGACAACCGGCCCGCGGGCGACTGTCACGACGGCCGCGACAACGACGGCGACGGACTGATCGACACCGCCCAGGACCCCGGTTGCACGGACGGCACCGAGGCCGACCCCGAGACCGCGACGGCCCCGGCGCCGCCCCCGCCGCCCGCGCCCGCGCTCCCGCCCGCCACGACAGCGCCGCAGGTGCCCCCTGCGGCCGGCGGCACGCCGCCCAGCGAGTGTCATGACGGCATCGACAACGACGGCGACCATCTCACCGACCGTCCCGCGGATCCCGGCTGCGACGCCGACGGCACCGAGGCCGGCGGCTGAGGGCCGCCGCTCGCGGTCCGCGCCTGTCACCCTGTCGCACCATGACCAGCACGCTCGCGGTACTCGACGCCGGACGACGTATCGAATTCACCTTCGAGGACATGATGCGCTACCACGGGCCCGGCTCTCCCGGAGGAGTCGCGCACGCGTTCAAGGTGATGGAGCGCGCCTTCGGGCTGCTTGCCCCGGACGAGCCGCCCCAGCGCCGCGAGCTGCGCCTGCGCACCGCCTTCGGAGGCCCGGGCGCGCGCGACGGCTTCGAGCTCGTCACCCGCGCCGTGACCCAGGAGCGCTTCGTCGTCGACCGGGCGCTCGCACGGCCTGAGCTCGGGCGCGAGCGCGAGCGCTTCGTCTTCGAGGTCGGCAGCGGCGAGCGATCGGTGACGCTCGTGCTCCGCGACGGCTTCGTCCCCCCGGAGTTCATCGACCTCGCGCGGGCCGACAGCCGAACCGCGGAGCAGGATGCCCGCCTCGACGAGCTCAAGCTCGAGATGGCCGATCGCGTCATGGGCAGCGCCGCGAGCGACGTGTACGACGAGGCGGGCGCGGCCGCCTGAGTCACGCGCCGCGGGGGACTGCACACGCGATGGCGGCGACCATCTAGGCTCCCGGCGTGCGCTTGCTCGTCATCGCGTCCCTGGGCGACGCCCCGACCGCGATCCTCGCCTGCGCCGGGCTCCTGCTCGGCGTCTGGGTGATGGCGCGGGGAGCCCGCGGCGCCACCGCCGATCCGCCCGCGCCGGCCGAGGCGCCGCAGGCGCCGGCCGCGGTCGCGATCGCCTCCGCACCGGCCGAGCCCGCAGGACCGCCCCCGACGACGTTTCGCCACGGCACGATCCGGATTGGCGCGGACGTCGAGCTCGCGCCGGTCGCCGATCCTGCGCGGCCCGCGCCCGGGCCCGCCTCAGAGCCGCTCGCCCCGGCGCCGCCCCCGCTGCCGGAGGTGCCTGCGACGACGTTCCGCCAGGGCCGGATCAACCTCGGCGGGCTCGCGCGCGGCAAGCCGCGCGAAGACTAGACCGCTCGCGCGAGCACGCGCAGGGCGGCGATGCGCACGGCCTCGTCGAGCATCTGCCCGTCGAGCGCGACCGCGCCGGCGCCCCCGTCGCGCTCGGCCTGCTCGAGCGCGTCGATCACCGCGCGGGCGTGCTCGAGCTCCTCGTCGCTCGGCGTGAAGAGCTCGTTGAGCGCCGCGACCTGGGCCGGGTGGATCGCCCACTTGCCGTCGAAGCCCATGTCGCGGGCGCGCTCGGCGGCCGCCTGAAAGCCCTCGTCGACCTTGACGCCGAGGTACGGCCCGTCGATCGCGGAGATGTCGTGCGCGCGCGCCGCGACGAGCACCGCGTCCTGGATCGCGCGCCACGAGTCGAGCTCGGCGCCTGCGCCGCGGGCGCGGCCCAGCGAGGCCGACAGATCCGCATAGCCGAGGATGAGGCCGACCAGCCGCGGAGAGGAGCCCGCGATCGCCGTGACGTTCGCGACGCCGGCGGCGTTCTCGATCAGTGCCTGCACGCCGATCGGGACGCTGCGACCGGCGGCCGCCTCGGCACCGTCGAGCAGGCGCTCGACGAAGGCGAGGTCGGCCGGGCTCTCGACCTTCGGGACGACGATCGTCTCAGGAGCGTCGGCCAGCTGCGCGAGGGCGACGATGTCCTGATGACACCAGGGCGTCCGTGGGGCGTTGACGCGCACGCTCGTGCGCACGCCGCGCCAGCCGGGCTCCGCCAGCGCCGCCACGACCGTCGCCCGCGCGTCGTCCTTGGCCGAGATCGCCACAGCGTCCTCGAGGTCGATGACGACCTCGTCGGCACCGCGCGACGCCGCCTTGGCAAGCATCGCGGCCGACGACCCGGGCACCGACAGGCAGGAGCGGCGCGGTGCTGGGGTGGGGGAGGCGGGGCTGCTCATGGATGGCTGTCGCCGCAGCCTATTGAGCAGGCCGCCCACGTGCGCGCCGCGCCCGCCGCCCCGCCGGGTGCGACGCGGCCCGCCCCGGCGTGCCGGGGCGGGCTCGGGGTCACTGTCCGGTGCCTGCGAGCTTGATGCCCTGCACGCTGCCGGTGACGCCGTTGTTGTTGTCGGTGATGCGCAGCGCCCCGGTGCGGGCCCCTGTCCCCACCGGCTTGAACTGCACGTCGATGTTGCAGCTGCCCCCGAGGGGGAGGCTGATCGGCGGCGCGCCGCAGGTGTCGCCGGCGAGGCGGACGAAGTCGCCGCCCGTCGCGGGCGTGAACGCGATGTTCGTGATCGTCAGGGCCTGCTGGCCGTTGTTGGTGATCGTGACCGCCTGCGCCGCGCTCGTCGTCCCCACGGTCTGCGCGGGGAAGGTGAGCGCGGTCGGCGAGACGGCGCGCAGCGGTGCGACCGAGAGCGTGACGTCCGAGAACTTCAGGCGCTCGATGTTGTACAGCGTGTCGGTGCCGTCGCTGGCTCGCTGGCCGGTGACGTTGGCACCCGTCTGCGTCACGGTCATCTTCGTCGAGTTGATGCTCGGCGAGATCGTGTAGTTCGAGCGCGGCCCGCTGAAGACGGCCGTGTCGATGGCGCTGCCCGGAGCCGGCGAGGTGATCTCGCGGACCGCGACGAGCTTGCCGGGATCGACCGTGCCGGCGAAGATCGCCGCCTGCAGGGTCGGGCCCGTCAGGTTGCCGGCGGAGTCCTTGAGGTACTGGTGCTCCATGAGATCCGCGCTGCCGATCTCGGTCGCCGGGTTGGCCGGGTTCGTGCGGACGCTGATGCGCACCGACAGGCTGCGGTCGCCGTCGATGATGTCGTCGGCGCCGCGGCCCGTGATGGTGTCCGAGCCGGCACCGCCGAGCAGGATGTTGCCGGCACCCCAGAAGCCGCCGCTCAGCGGGCAGGTCAGGCCGGGGACATGGCCGACGCCGGTCTGCGCGTCGCCGGTCAGCGGCGGCACGATCGCGGCGAGGCCGGAGATGCGATCCAGGCCAGCCTGGTCGAGCGCGTCGCAGCCGGTGAAGCCGCCCGCGATGCCGCCGGCGCCGCCCTGCACGCTGGGCACGAAGTCGTCGCCCTTGATGACGTCGTTGAACGCCGAGCCCGAATCGGCCTCGGTCTCCTGCCAGCGGTCGCGGTTGACGACGACCGGCAGCGGCAGCCCGGCGAGGTTGTTGTTGATGTTCATGTCGTCGTCGGCGCCCACCGTGTCGTACTGGTGGAAGGCCCAGTCGAATCCGGCTGCGCCGGCGTTGCGGTCGATGGCCGCGTTCTGGGCCATGACGTCGTCGCCGCCCTCGGCGTCGTAGTCGTTCTCGCCGACCTGCCCGATGAAGATGTCGTTACCGGGCTTGGGCTCCGCGGGATCGTCGAAGAACGGCGCCCCGTGGTCGCCCTGCAGGAGGTCCTGGCCGGAGCCGCCCTCGATCCAGTCGTCGCCGGCGTCACCGAAGACCGTGTCCGCGCCCTGGCCGGCGATGATGAAGTCGTTGCCGGGCCCGGCGAACTCCTCGTTGTCGTTGGCGCCGCCGTTCATGAAGTCCTGGCCGTCGCCACCCATCGAGATGTCGTTGCCCGGACCGGTGTCGATCGCGTCGTTGCCGGGGCCGCCCTTGTGGACGTCGGCGCCGTCGAGATCGGTGATGATGTCGTTGCCGTCGCCGCCGAGTGCGACGTCGTCGCCGCCGCCGCCCTCGATGACGTCGTTGCCGGCGCCGCCCCAGAACGTGTCGTTGTCCAGGCCGCCGAACACACGGTCCGCGCCGGCGCTGCCGTTGTAGACCGACTGCCCGTTGATGCCCGAGGGATCGACGCTGTTGGTCGCGCGGTACTGGATCGTGCCGTCGGGCTTGCGCTGCAGCAGCGCATTCTCGTCACAGCCCGGCGTGCTCGGGTCGTCGGTCACGGTCGCGCCCTGCGACGAGAAGGCGGCTGCGGTGCCCGCGAGGTTCGCGAGCTGGAACTTGCAGTCGGCCGTGGCGAAGGCGTCGGCCTTCAGCGAGTTCGTGCCGTCGGTGTTGCGCTGGATGAGCTCGGCGAACGAGTTGCCCTCAAGCTGCGTGCGCAGGTTCATGCCCGGCGTGCGGTTGAGGTAGTACAGCCGGTCGCCGTCCTGCAGGTTCTCCAGCGTCGTCTGGAAGACGTAGTTGTTCGTGCTGCCCAGCAGACCGCCGTTGATGTTCGTCACCTCGGCGAGGCCGCCGACCCAGAGGTCGACGTCGTCGAGGCCCGTGGTCGTCACGCCGGCCGAAGCGCCGCTGGTGGGCGTTGCCCAGGTGCCGGTGCTCTGCATGAAGGCCGCGGCATCCGGCGGGGTGGTGTCACCGGTGATCGGCGCCACGATCGCCCGTGCGGCGTCGCGCTTACCTGCCAGCGTCGACGCGGCGAGGATCGTGGGATGGCGGCCGTAGGCGGCCACGAAGTTGACCAGCGACTCCGGGTGCTTGAGGTGCTGACCGAAGTCCGCCCAGCTCGTGTACGGAGCCAGCTGACCGTCGTTGGTCTGGCCGAAGATCGCACGACGCACCTGGTTCAGCGGCGGGATGCCGGCGTCCCGGGCCCGTGCGATGTTGAGGGTCGGGAGGTCCAGCGGCAGTCCCAGCAGGTTGTTGCGCAGGGTCTCGGTCACGAACTCGTCGAGCTCGTTGCCGATTTGATCCGACGAGCCCATCACGACCGCGCCGGCAGCCTGCGCCGGCGTGTAGCTGGCTGCTGTCTTGTTGTGGAAGTACTCCGGCGGGTTGAGGAACGCCGTCAGCAGCGGAATCGAGTTGTCGCTGCCGTCGATGCTCTTGCGGGCGACCGTGTCGTCGAGCATCGAGTGCCCGAAGCGGTAGACGGCGTGCGCGAACTCCGCGGGAATGGCCGCGTTGATGTCCGGGCTGTAGACATGGAAGGGACGGACCGCAGGCTGGATCTTGCGAGCGAACTCCTCGAAGACGAGGTGCTGGTACTCCATCTCGTTGACGAACCGCGCGGCCTGGAAGAGGCGCTCGCCGTTCCAGCCCTGCGGGTTGGTCGCCGTCGGCAGCTTCCACTCGGGCAGCGCCGCGGCCCCGGACGACGTCGCGGCGGCGTCGGCCGTGAGCACGCCCTTGATGTAGTCGACCAGGCGGTCGTGCTCGGAGTGGAAGATCTGATGGATCGTCGTCAGCGCGATGTTCTCGTTGACACGACCGTCACCCGCGCAGAAGTGCGCGTCGAGCATCTCGTTGTCGTAGGTGCCTGCCGGCTGGTGCGCGAAGTCCGTGGACGGCGCCGTGTCGGTGTCGGGCTTGGGCGCGACCGGCGGCGTGGCCGGGTTGTTGTCGGTGTCCTGCGGGCTCGGATCGGCGTTGTGCGCGATGTCCGTGAGGAACGGCGTGTCGAAGTGCAGCGCGTTCGCCGGCACCGGCACCGGATGGGCGATGTTGCCCTCGACGAGGCCGGTCTTGGTGACGTACTGCGGCAGGCCGCGCGCGGGGCCCGGGATGAACTTGCCGTACGGGTCGGTCGCGAGCAGCGGGATGTTCGTCACGTCACGGTCGACGATCTGC
>JAXDFS010000416.1:0-11192 GCA_034665465.1 Solirubrobacteraceae bacterium | reverse complement strand
TGCAAGCCCGAGCCCTGCGACAAGAGCGGCAAGGGCAACGACTGCAAGCCCGAGCCCTGCGACAAGAGCGGCAAGGGCAACGACTGCAAGCCCGAGCCCTGCGACAAGAGTGGCAAGGGCGAGAACTGCCCGCCGCCGCCGCCGGTCTGCGAGCCGCCGAAGATGGTCGTCAACGGCGTCTGCATGGTTCCCGTGCCGCCGCCGGCCGCAGGACCCTGCGCCAAGGCCGATCTCGTGCTCCTGCGTGACCTGATCAAGGGCACCGGACCGCTGGATTCGCTCGTGTGCGTGTTCCTGGGCGACAACGCCGTCAACGCCAGCAAGGACACAGGCGGTGACTGCCCCGGAGCGCTGCTCGCGCTTCCGGTCAACCCGCTGATCGGCGTGTGCCTGCTGGTGCCGCCGGCCGCGAGCACGGCGCCCGCGACCGGGCTGCCGGCAGTGCCCGCGCTGCCCGCCCTCCCCGGCGCAGGCGGACTGCCGGACGCATCCGCGGTGACCGGGCTGGTCAACCAGCTGACGGCAACCCTCACCGGGTTGATGAAGGTCGGCTGAACCGCAGAACGATGCAACGACGCGCAGGGGGTCCCGAAGCCGGGGCCCCCTGTTGCGCGCTCAGGCCGACGCGAACAGCGGCCGGCGATCCTCGGGGACGAGGTCGGCCAGCGTGAAGCCCGGAGCACGGGAGAAGTCGCGCGACAGGCGCTCGCAGAACCCCTCGTGCGCGCGCTGCGCATGGCTGTGGCGGCCCTCGGCGAGCAGCAGCGACAACAGCCGCCGGTGGGTGTCGATGTCGAAGGGCCGCAGCTCGGCGAGCCGGCTCATGCAGAGCGTCGCCGTCCGCGCCTCGCCCTCCTTCAGGTAGAGCTGCGCGAGACCCTCCAGCGCGTCCTCCATGTGCTCGCGCAGGCGGTCGCGCTCCGGGCGCGCCCACTCGGCGAGGGGCTCGTCCGACAAGAAGTCGCCGCGGTACATCGCGACCGCCTGGCGCAGGTGCACCATCGCGATCTCCTTCTGGCCGCGGCCCATCGCCGCGATCCCCCGGCGCACGTGCACGGCGAAGTCGTCGGCGTCGACGACGACGCCGCTGTTGAGCGCGTAGCCGCACTGGCGCGTGAGCACGAGCTCGGGCCGGCCGGGGCGGCCGCCCTCGGACTTCTGGCGCAGCTCGTGCACGCACTGGCGCACCGTGCCCGAGGAGACGAAGCCGCCGTGGCCCCAGAGCGCCGCGGCGATGTCCTGGGCGTGGACGACCTGGTAGCGCCTGCAGATGAGGAACTTCAGCAGCTCGCCGGGGCGCTGGCCGAGCCAGCGGCCGCAGGAGTCGTCGCCCACGAGATCGGTGCAGCCCAGCGTCACGGCGCGCGTGGTGGCGCTGGCGGGGTTCCCGGCCGGGCGCATGAGCAGTGCGCGCAGCGGGCTGCCGGCGCGGACCGCGACGCTCGTGAACGATGCCGCGAGGGCTTCGGGCGCGAACGCCTGGCCGATCGCGAACAGGCCGGCGAGCTCCTCCTCGACGTCCATCAGGACGTCCTCGGGATCGACGATCAGGACGCGCGGAGCGCTGTTGACGTGTTCGGGCCCGCCGTAGTCCCACGGCTGCATTGCCACGCTCTCCTCATACCGTCCGTTCCTGGGTCCCAACCCGGTGCCTCCTGCTCCGGTCGCCTCGCCTGCCCTCGGGCATGATCAACTGTTCCTCGGCGGGACCCTCCCGGCAAGGGGCATCTCTTCGCCATGGCCTGCGCTAAGGCGCACTCCTGTTGCGTGTGTCAGAACCGCCCGCGGATCAGACGCCCTGCTGCACGGCCGCCCGCTCGACGCGCTCCACGACCTCGCCGAGGTCGTCGGTCAGGTGCAGCAGGTCGAGGTCGCCGGCCCCGATGTTGCCCTCGCCGGCGACGCTGTCGCGCAGCCAGTCCACGAGCCCCGACCAGTATGCGGTCCCCACGAGGATGACCGGGAACGAGCGGATCTTCTCCGTCTGGATGAGGCACAGCGCCTCGAAGAGCTCGTCGAAGGTGCCGAAGCCGCCCGGCAGGACGACGAACGCGTTCGCGTAGCGCACGAACATGACCTTGCGACAGAAGAAGTAGTGGAAGTCGAGCTCCTGGTCGATCCACTCGCTCGGGCCACTGTTCTCGAAGGGCAGGTCGATCTTCAGCCCGATCGAGCGGGCCCCGGCCTCGCGCGCGCCGCGGTTGGCGGCCTCCATCGCGCCCGGACCGCCGCCGGTGATGACCGCGAAGCCCGCCTCGCCCAGGCGCCGGCCGGCCTCGCGGGCCAGCTCGTAGGCCGGCGACCCCGGTGACGTGCGCGCGGAGCCGAAGACCGACGCCGCGCGGTGCAGGCCCTTGAGCTCGGCGAAGCCCATCGTGAGCTCCTTCGCCATCCGATCGATGCGCGTCGCATCGCTGATCTCGCTCGCGACCGCCTCCTCCCGAGCGCCCATGAGCTCCTCGTCGGGCGTGGCAGGTCGGCGAGGCACGTCCTGCGAGGGTAGTGGCCGCCGGGAGCTAGGAGACCGGCGCGCGCCCGGCGGGCGTCTGCGCGGACGCCTGCTGCGCCGACACGCCGAGCTTCGCCTCGCGCTCGCTGAGCGCGGCGGCGCCCGGCGCCGGATCGGCGAGCGCGAGCGCCTGGGCCAGCCGCCGGCTGCGCGTCACGCGCCACTCCGAGACGGGCTGCAGCAGCCCGCGCAGGACAAGCGCCCCGCCGACGTAGCGCGGCGCCCAGACGCGCGCCGAGCGCCGGGCCACGCCGCGCTCGATCGCGTCGATCGCCTGCGACAGCGGCGCCGCCTGCGCGACGAACTTCGGCATGACCGCCGTCAGCGCCTGGGTGGAGGGGTGCGCGAAGCTGCCCCGGACGAGGTCGGTGTCGATGAAGCCGAAGTAGGCGCAGCCGACGCGCGCGCCGGAGGGCGCGAGCTCGACGCGCAGCGCGTCGGTCATCGCCTCGACGCCGGCCTTGGAGGCCGTGTATGCGCCCATCAGCGGCGCGTGGCTGGCGGCCGCCAGCGAGGAGATGTTCAGCAGGTAGCCGCGGTTTCGCACGATCTCGCTCAGCACGGCGCGGTCGGTGCGCCAGGTGCCCATGAGGTTGACCTCGAGCGTGCGCTCGAAGTGCTCGCGCGGCATCGTCTCCATGCGGCCCATGAACTGGATGCCGGCGTTGGCGATCGCGATGTCGATCGCGCCGAAGCGGGCGATCGTGCCCTCGACGGCGGCCTGCAGGGCGTCGTAGTCGGTGACGTCGGCCTCGAACCAGGCAGCTCGCGGGCCGAGCCCGGCGGCCACCTCCTCGAGCAGCTCGGGCTCGAGGCCGGCGAGCGCCACGTTCGCTCCCGCGGCGTGCAGCCTGCGCGCCGCGCCCGCGCCGATCCCGCGCGCCGCGCCGGTGATGAAGACCGTCCGACCTGCGACGTCGAGAGGCGAGCGCGCCACGTCAGGCCACCGCCGCGGTCTCGGTCTCGGTCACGCCGGCGCCGTGGCGCAGCGCGTAGGCGGCCGTGTCGAAGCGGCGCGTGTGATGGCGGAAGCGGAACGTGAAGTCGGGCCAGATGGTGGTGTTGTTGCCCTGCGCGTCGAGGTACCAGCTCGCGCAGCCGGAGGCCCAGACGGTCCCCGGCATCCTGGCCTGGATCGTGCGGTTGTAGGCGCTCATCGCCTCGGGCCGGACCTCGAACGTGGCGATCTGCTGCTCGTCCATGAGCCGTAGCGCGTCCATCACGTAGCGCAGCTGGGACTCGATCATGAAGATCATCGAGTTGTGGCCCAGGCCGGTGTTGGGCCCGATGAGCTTGAAGAAGTTCGGCAGCCCGGTCATCGTCGCGCCGCGGTAGGCCTGGATGCCGGCGGCCGCCGACTCGGCGAGCGTGCGCCCGTCGCGGCCGCGCACGAGCTGCGCGGTGGGCGGGTCGGTCACGTGAAATCCGGTGCCCAGGATGATCGTGTCGACCTCGCGCTCGCTGCCGTCGGCGAGCACGATCGCGTTGCCGCGGATCTCGCGGATGTCCTCGGTCACGACCTCCACGTTCGGCCGCGCGAGCGCCGGATACCAGTCGTTGGAGAGCAGCACGCGCTTGCAGCCCAGGCGGAAGTGCGGCGTGAGCTTGGCGCGCAGCCCGGGGTCGCGGACCTGGCGGCGCAGGTGCAGCGACGCGATCCGCTCGGCGCCCGCCATGTAGCGCTGGTCCTTGATGAAGCCGAGCAGGAACGTCTCGCGGCTCCAGTAGACGCCGCTGCGCACGACCTTCTGCAGGAACGGCAGGGCCTTGTAGAGGCGGCGCTCCAGGCGCGTGGTCGGCCGGTCGGAGTGGGGGAGGATCCAGGGCGCCGTGCGCTGGAAGACGTGCAGCTTCCCGACCCGATCGGCGATCCGCGGCACGAACTGGATCGCCGAGGCGCCGGTGCCGATGACCGCGACGCGCTCGCCGGAGAGGTCGTGGTCGTGGTCCCAGTCGGCGGAGTGGAAGATCGTGCCCTCGAAGCGGCGCAGGCCCCTGATCGCCGGAGCCTTGGGGTGGCTCAGCGGCCCGCTGGCGTCGACGAGGACCTGTGCGGTCCAGTCGCCGCGCGAGGTCTGCACGCGCCACAGCTGCGCGTCGTCGTCCCACGCGGCGCCGGTGAGCTCGTGGCCGAAGCGGATGTGGCGGCGCAGGTCGCGGCGGTCGGCGAGGTCGCGCAGGTAGTCCCAGATCTCCGGCTGGCGCGAGTAGGTCCGGCTCCAGGCCGGGTTGGGCGCGAAGGAGAACGAGTACAGGTGCGAGGGCACGTCGCACTGGCAGCCCGGATACGTGTTGGCCTGCCACGTCCCGCCCACGTCGTCTGCGCGCTCGAGCACGACGAAGTCCTCGATCCCGGCCTCGCGCAGCGAGATCGCCAGGCCGAGCCCGGCGAAGCCGCTGCCGACGATCGCGATGCGCACATGCGCCGGCGCGTCCCCGTTGCGGGCGCCGGCCGCGGGGTCGGCCGGCAGCTGCAGGACCTTGCTCATCGGCCCACGTAGGTTGGCAGGCGCGCCGGCCAGATGTCGGCGGGCAGCGCCGGATCGCGCTCGGCCCCGTCCGCTTCGTGCTCCTGCGGATCGAGCGGTGGCGGCGGCGGCGTGCCCCGGCGCTGGCCGGCGGTCACGCCGACGCGGTGCAGGCCCCAGGCGAGCATCGCCAGCAGCAGCAGCGTGATCGCGAACACGACCCCGTAGGCGCCCCACGTGATCGCCGCGTCCTGCGTCTTGGACTCGCGCTGCAGCAGCTCGTGGTCGGACAAAAAGCCGCGCTGGAAGCTGCCGTGCGGGGCCGCGATGCCCGCGATCGGAATCGCCGCGTCGGCGGGCGCATAGAGCGGCAGGCCGAGGACGGCGTTGCCCGTGTGCAGGCGGATCATCGTCTTCCAGTCGCCGTGCAGCGGGACCGGCTTGGTCGTCTCGTAGACGCCCTCGGAGACCCGGCGCAGGCGGTTGACGACCAGGCCGCCGCCCTGCCACGCCGTCGCCGTCAGCCAGGTCGCGTTGTCGGCGCCGTCGCGCGGCGTCAGGCGAATGGTCGCCATCGCGGTGCGCTGCGCGCCGGTGGTCACGTCGCGCAGGGCGACGCGAGCGCTGAGGTCGGTGGTGGACTGCGTGAAGAGCGGGAACGCGAGCATCGCTCCGATCGCCAACGCGGACGCCAGGGCCGTCCAGCGCAGCGGCACGCTGTGCGCGATGCGCTCCGAGCCCAGCCGCGCGCCGATCCAGGCGCCGACGAGCGACGCGGCGAGCGCCATCGCCAGGCCGAGCCCGATCGTCTCGGGCAGGATCTCGGCCGGCCAGGGGATCGGCATCCAGACATGCGACCAGCCCCACTCGGCCGCGAGACCGACGGTCCCGATCAGGGCGCCGCAGACCGCGCCGTACAGCAGCGGGCGCTTGACCGACACGACGAGTGCGACGCCCTCGACGAGCAGCGCCTCGACGACGTACAGCGGGAAGTGCGGCAGGCTCTGGCCCAGCGAGTCGTGCACGCCGAGCGCGAGCAGGCCGCGCATGGCGATGAAGAACGCGACGGCGCCGAGCGCGCGGCCCGGGCCGAGCCACACGCGGGCTGCGACGAGGCCCACGCCGGCGGCCAGCATGATCAGCAGCGGATGGAAGATGAGCTGGAACTGCGGCACGCCGAAGTCGAACTCGCCCTGGAAGGTCGACAGGCCGACGAGCAGGCCGCCGGGCAGCCAGACGTGGCGCAGGTGGCGCACCCAGCCGTACTCGCGGTCGGGCAGGCCGCTGGCGCGGACGGCGCGGCGCACCTCGACCTGGATGATCGCGATGCCGAGCAGCGTCATCGCGGCGCCGCCGATGAGCATGAGGTGCGTCGGGCCCCAGAGCGTGACGTCCTGGCCGAAGATCCGGTGCCAGAAGTCGTCCAGCGGGAAGCCGAGCAGCGAGAACAGGCCCGCGCCGCACATCATCAGCCCGCCCAGCGGTGCGTACCAGTCGCGCGTGATGCGCACGGCGGTGGGGCCGGGGCGGTCGGCGCGGTCCTCCCGCGACAGGCAGATCGAGAACCATCCGGCCCCGAAGATCCCGTACAGCCCGGCGAGGATGAAGTAGTGCGACGGGTTGCTGAAGACGCCCGGGTCGCGGCCGCGGTCGATGTGCAGCGAGACGTCCCAGTACAGCCCGAAGACGGCCGTGAGGAGCGAGATGATCGCCAGCCCGCAGGGCAGCGATGCCCACGCCGGCTGGCCGGAGATGCGCTCCGAGAAGCGCTCGAACCACGTCAGGGTCGTGACCATCTCGCTGCGGTGGCCGAGGCCGCCCATCAGCAGGACGATGATCGCGAAGCCGGAGATCGCGCCGGCCAGGCCGAGATCGCGGGCGGAGGCGCCGCCGGCGCTGTTGGCCGCGGCGCTGGTGGCGAGTGCTGAGACCGACGCGTGAAGGGCGCTCATGATGGCGCCACCATAACATGTAACGTCAGTTGATGACCAATAGAAGCACGCGCTCTCCGGGGAGGATGACCGCCCGCTGCGTGAGCTCGGCCAGCAGCAGGCCGGCGCCGAGCTCGACGGCCATCAGCGCGAGCAGGACGACGAGCTGCGTGGCCGCCGCCTCAGCCGGTGTCGCGCCCCCGAGGATCAGCCCGACGAACGTGCCCGGCAGGGTGACCAGGCCGACGCTGCGGGTCTGGTCGATGACCGGGACGAGACCGGTGTGGACCGCGCGGCGGATCGCGGGCGCAAGGGCCGTGCGCGCGGTGTCGCCGAGCGCCAGCCGCGTCTCGATCTCTGGGACATCGTCGCGCAGCGACTCCAGCAGACGCCGGCCGGTGAGCGTCGTGGCCGTCATCGCGCCGCCGACGAGGATCCCGGCGGTCGGGACGGCCGCGCGCGGCGTGAAGGCGAAGGCGCCGATCGCCAGCAGCACGGCGGTCGCGGCGAGCGCCGGCAGCGCGATCGACACGAGCGCGCGCACGCGCGCGCCCGGCAGCCCGCGCAGCCGGCTGCCGGCGGTCAGGCTCGCCGTGGCGACCATCGCCGCGACGAACACGAGCGCGAGGCCCGGGAACCTGAAGACGAGCGCGATCAGCCCGCCGACCGCAGCGAGCTGCACGAACGCCCGGATGGTGGCGATCGCGATCTCGCGCCCGTGGCCGAGCCGGTAGCGGATCGACAGCCCCACGGCGATGGCGGCGAAGCCGGCGCCGGCGATCGCCTTCAGCCAGATGTCGCTGCTCATCCGAGCAGGTCCACGCGCCGGTCCACCCAGGCGTCGGCGAAGCCGAGGTCGTGGGTCGTGACACAGACGCCCAGGCCGGTGTCGCGCAGACGGCGCAGCGTCGCGCCGATGTGGTCGGCGGTGTCGTGGTCCAGCGCCGACGTCGGCTCGTCGAGCAGCAGCAGCTCGGGCCCGCGCGTGAGCGCGCGCGCGAGTGCGACCCGTGCCCGCTCGCCGCCGGAGAGGTCTCCGGCGACGCGCGTGGCGAAGGCCGGATCGAGGTCCGCATCGGCCAGCGCGGCATGCAGGTCGTCGTCGCTGAGGTCCTCGACGCCGTAGCGCAGGTTGTCGGCGACGCTGCCGGGCAGCATCACCGGCGTCTGGGCCACGAGGCCCACGCGCCGGCGCAGGTCGCGCGCGTCGATCGCGCCGATGTCGGTGCCGTCCAGGGTGATCGTCCCGGCGTCGGTGTCGACGAGCCGCACGAGTGCGCGCAGCAGCGTGCTCTTACCGGCGCCGGACGGCGCGAGCAGGCCCGTGACCCTGCCCGGCGGGATCTGGATGTCGACGCCGCGCAGGACCTGGCGCTCCCCGAGCGTGACCGCCACGCCACGCGCGTCGATGCCCCTCGTCGCGAGATCGGGATCGCTCACGCGCCGAGACTACGGCTGCGAGCGGTCCTCGTTGCCGGCGTCGCCGCCGGCGGCCTTCGGGTTGCCGGTCGCCTGGCCGGGGTCGCCGTCCTGCGGCGCGTCGGTGTCGGGCGCGTCCGCGTCCGGGATGTCGTTCTCGGCGTGGTCCTCGGGGTCGATGCCGGTCCCGGGCTGGCTGTCCTCGGGATAGCCGTAGCCGACGTCGGTCGGCGGCTGCTCGCGTTCGGTCATGGGCGGCGTGTACCCGCCCGCCGCTCAGATCAGGCCGAGTGCCGCGCCGACGTCGCGCACGGCACGAAACAGCGGCGAGGGGACGACCCCGAGGACCAGCGTCAGCACGCCGAAGACGACCGCGACGGCGACGACCTCCCCCTGCCCGCGCAGGCTCGTGGCCTCCTCGGAGCCACCCGCGAGGACCGGATGGTCGGCACCGGGCAGCACGGCGGGCGCGGCCTGCTCGCCGGGGGTCATCCAGATCGCCGCGATGACGCGCAGGTAGTAGGCGAGGGAGATCATCGAGCCGATGACGATGAAGACGGCCAGCCAGGTGTAGCCCTCGGCCACCGTGGCATCGATGAGATAGAACTTCCCGATGAAGCCCGCTGTCGCCGGGAAGCCGGCGAGCGCGAGCATCGCGATCGTCATCGGCCAGGCCAGCAGCGGGCGCTCCGCGCCGAGGCCGTTGAGCGACGCGATGTCGTCGCCGTATGGCGTCTCGCGCTCGCGCGCGACGATCACGGCGAACGCGGCGAGGTTCATCACGAGGTAGACGGCGAGATAGAAGACCGTCGCCTGCAGTCCCAGCTGCGAGGCCACGACGACGCCCGCGAGCATGTAGCCGGCCTGCGCGACCGAGGAGTAGGCCAGCATCCGCTTCAGCGAGGACTGCCCGAGCGCGCCGACGTTGCCGGCGACGATCGTCACCGCCGCGAGCGTCGCGAGCGCCGGCGCCCAGTCGGCCGACGCGTCGATCAGCGCGACGTCGAAGAGCCGCAGCATGACGCCGAACGCCGCCGCCTTGGTGGCGACCGCCATGAACGCGGTGATCGGGGTCGGGGCGCCCTCGTAGACGTCGGGCGTCCACTGGTGGAAGGGCGCCACCGAGGCCTTGAACGCGAGCCCGACGATCGAAAGCGCGATCCCCGTCAGCAGCAGCGGGTCCTTGACGAGGTCGCCGCCGTCGCGCAGCGCCCTGGCGATGGCGCCGAAGTCGGTCGCGCCGGTCGCGCCGTAGAGGAACGCCAGGCCGTAGAGGAACGTCGCCGAGCCGAGCGATCCGACGACGAGGTACTTCAGCCCGGACTCCAGCGACGACGCGCGCCGCATCTCCGTCGCGCAGAGGACGTAGAGCGGGATCGACAGCAGCTCGAGGCCGAGGAAGACCGTCACGAGGTTCTGCGCGGCGACGAGCACCATCATCCCGGCGATCGAGGTCAGCAGCAGCGCGTGGTACTCGCCGTGCGCCGCCTCGCGCGGGGCGACGTGGCGCCAGGACAGCAGGATCGCCGAGCTGCCGGCCACGCAGAAGAGGATCGTCAGCATGAGCGTGAGCTCGTCGAGGCGCAGCGCGCCGGCGACGAGGTCGCTGCGCTCGCCCCACTGCCAGACCGACAGCCCCGCCGCGACCGCGAGCGTGAGGATGCCGAGCGACGGGACGACGACCTCCCGCAGCGCGCGCGAGCGCGCGAGCCCGAGCATCAGCACGACCAGCGCGCCCCCGAGCACCGCCACGAAGGGCGACAGCCCCGCCCAGTCGATGTGCGGCCCGGCGATCTTGGCGGCGGCGATCAGCATCAGGGCGTCTGCTCCTGTGCGAGCGCGGGGGTCGGGGTGACGCCCGAGATCGTCTTCTGGCTGCGATCCAGCGCGAACTGGGGATAGAGCGCGATCGCGAGGATCGCGAGCACGAGCGGGACCAGCACGAGCCCGTCGCGCACGCTCATCTCGCGCGACTCGACGCCGGGCCCGGTGCGGTTGTGCATCGTCGTGATGAACAGCCGCAGGGCGTAGAAGGCGGCGAGCACGACGCCGCTGGAGGCCACGATCGCGATCACGATCTTCGACTGGAAGACGCCGAGCAGGATGAGGAACTCGCCCGCGAAGTTCGACGATCCGGGCATCGCGAGGGTCGCGAACGTCACGATGAGAAAGAGCGTTGCCAGGACGGGGGCGCGCATGGCGATGCCGCCCATGTCGCGGATGTCCTCCGAGCCGCTCGCGCGGTCGGCCAGCAGCGCGACGACGAAGAATGCGGGTGCGACGACGAGCCCGTGGTTGAAGGCCTGCAGGATCGCGCCCTGGGCGCCCTGGTCGTTGAGCGCGAAGATCCCGAGCACGATGAAGCCGAGCTGCGCGACCGACGAGTAGCCGAGGATCAGCCGCGCCTCGGTGGTCGTGAACGCCATTGCCGAGCCGTAGAGGATCGACGCCAGCGCGATGAGCAGCATGAGCATCTGGAAGTGCGACGTGGCGTCGGGGAAGAGCGGCAGGCAGATGCGCAGGAAGCCGTAGGCGGCGACCTTGCTCAGCACCGCCGAGAACAGCGCGAGCACCGGCAGCGGCATGTTGCGATAGCCGTCGGGCATCCAGCCGTGGAAGGGGAAGGCCGGCATCTTGACGAGGAACGCGGCCGCGAAGAACAGGAAGATCCAGTACTGGCTGGACGTCCCGAGCGGGTGCTGGGCGAGGTCGGAGAACGCGAACGAGAGCGGGGCCGGCCCCGCGGCGGCGAGCACGCCGGTCGCGACCGCCGCCGTGAGCATGAGCAGCGAGCCGACGAGCGTGTAGATGACGAGCTTCATCGTCGCCTGCACGCGCCGGGCGCCGCCCCAGATCCCGGTGAGG
>JAXDFS010000415.1:0-3464 GCA_034665465.1 Solirubrobacteraceae bacterium | reverse complement strand
CAGAGCGTGACCCGCGCGCTCCTCGCGCCTGGCAGCCTTCGACGCCGCCGCCCGCGCCCGCTTGTGCGCCGCCTCGCGCTCGGCCTGCCCGGCGGCCTCGGCCGCTGCGCGCTCCTTGGCCGCGCGGAGCCCGGCAACGCCGCCGCCGTCGCGCCGGCCGCCGTGACCGCGAGTCCAGGTTGTGCCATTCTCGCCAGATGCGCCCCAGCCTCTTCGAGTTCGCGGGAGCCGAACCGGCGTTCCTCGCCCTCGCGGCGGCACACCACGCCCGTTGCCTGGCGGATCCCGAGCTCAACCACCCGTTCTCGCACGACGACCAGCACCCCGAGCACATCGAGCGACTGGCCGCCTACTGGGCCGAGGTGATGGGCGGGCCGCCCGCCTACTCGAGCTCCTGCGGCGACCAGTCGGGCGTCCTGCGGATGCACGCCGGAAACGGTGACATGGGAGATCTCGGCGAGCGCTTCGTGCGCTGCTTCGACCTCGCCGCCGACGATGCCGGCCTGCCCGCGGACCCGGCCTTCCGGGCGGCGTTGCATGCGTACATGCAGTGGGCGGTGGATGACGTGCTGGCCTACTCCCCGACGGACGCCGTCGTTGCTGCGGGTGCCGCGATGCCGTGCTGGGACTGGGACGGCCTGCGGGCCTGACCGCCAGAGGGGCAGCGGCCATGCACGAGGAGCCGGCGTAGATGGCGGTGCGGGTGGTCGCCCAGGACGGCTCTGCCACGGGGCGCGACGAGCTGCGGCGCGCCCTGAGGGGTGACGGCGTCACGGTCGTCGGCCCGGCGTCGGACGGCGCCGAGGCGCTCGACCTGGCGATCCGCCTGCGGCCCGGACGTCGTGGTGCTCGACCTCGACGCGCTTGATCGCAGCGACCTGGAGGCCCTGCAGAAGCTGTACGCGCGGGAGCCCGAGATCGCCGTCGCCGGTGGCGGCTCGGTCCTCACGCCGGCCCTCGGCGGGCTCCTGCTCGGAGCATTCTCGACGACCGGCCCTCACGATCATTCCTGTGGCCTGCCCGCCCGCGGACACGGCCGGGGCACAGGTCCGGCGCAGGCCGGTGGCGTCCGCGAGCCGCGCCGTCCGCGTCCGGGCGACGGTGGCGCAGCCGCCACGCAACCGCCAGGTCGGTGAGCAGACGACATGGGCAGGCCCCGCAGCGTCATGCGCTGTCGGGCAGTCGCAGGGCGGTTACCCACACCGCCAGACGGTGGGATGCCGCATTGGCCGCGGTCCCGGCGAGCGCGAGAGTGTCGCCAACAGCCGCCGCCGACCAGGAGCCCGCCATGACCACGCCGACCGTCATCGAGATCACCCGAGTCCTCGAGCCCGTTGCCCGCGACACCTTCGTCGATGCTCCTTCGCACCCTGCACTCGCCCGGCGCCGGCCCAGCCGGCCGCGCCACCGCAGTCGCGGCCCGGCACTGCGCCTCGTGGGCCCCGCCGGCGGCCCCGCACCGGCGCTGACGCAGGCCGCCTGAGTCAGTCCAGCGCCGCCGACCGGCGCACACCGGATTGCGTCCAGAACACCGTCCTGCCGCGTGCCGCGAAGTCGCTGATCGGACCGCCCGACGGCGCGACGATGACGCGCGTGGCGCCCGCATCGGTCGCGTGCAGGGTCGCGGACGCCAGCCACGCAAGTGCGCCCCGAGATGTCACGACGACCGCCGTCGGGGTTGCGTCCTGCGTCGCGGGCACCTTGCCGGTGTCGCGGGCGAAGCGCAGCGCCCGCACGTCGAAGGACCGGAAGCGGTCGTAGTGCTCGTCGCCCGCCGCACGGATGTGGAAGGCCACGAAGCGCCCGTTGAGGACGAACGACTCCAGTGAGGTGTCGGTCAGGGCCGCGCCGCCCGAGGTGAAGCCGATCCGCCGCGCAAGGCCGGTCGGCCGCCAGCAGGCGAAGTACTCGTCGCCGAAGCTCTTGTTCGTGTGCAGGATCCAGACCCGTCGCGTCTTGAGCACGGTGCGCAGGTGAGAGACGCGATGGCCGAGCGCGAAGCGCTGTGCCGGCGTCGCGCAGCGCCCGGCCCGCGTCGCCGCGGGCGCCGCCGTGGCGGCGAGTGCCATCACGCTCGCGACAAGCGCCGCGCAGACGATCGCCCGCCGCAGGCTCAGCATGCCGATGCCCTCCCCAGGCACCACTGTCCGGCGCGCCGGCGCACGAACGTCGCGCCCGCGACGGTGCGATGCCCGGCGTCGTCGGTGACACTGAGCCTGACGCGCGTGCTGCCGCGACGGGCCGGGAGCGCCACCCGCATGTAAACGACGCTGAACGGCTCCAGACGCCCTGGATGCAGCCGGCCGCGGAAGTCGGTGACCCGCGACAGGGTGCCGCTGCGCACGCGACAGAAGCGATCGCAGAAGACCGGAACCAGCAGGTGACCGGCGGCGGCTCGCGCGAACGTCCCGAAGCTCAGCCGGGCCGGGCGGCGCGAACGCGGGACGCGGGGGCCGAAGGGCACGACGATCAGGCGCGAGTGCTGGCGGAACAACCCCTGGTCGGTGTTCGTGTCGAAGCGGGCGAAGCCGATCTCCCCGGGCCGCGCCCTGCGAACCGGCAGCGAAGAGGCGTTCTGGGTCGCATCGACGGCCGCATCGAAGATGGCGCCTGCGCCGGCGCGGGCCACGTACCAGTCGCCGGCCTCGGTGGCGAACTCCGTGCCGAGGATCTGGAAGACGAGCACGCGGGTGCCGTCGCCCCAGCGGAAGACCTGCGGCCGGGTGCACGGGCACAGGCGCGCGAGTGCCGGCGAGATCGTGATCGGCGTGCCGTCGTCGGCGAGGATCGACTGGTTCTGCGCTGTCAGGCCGGGCTCACCCGCGAAGGGTTGCGCGACCGCGGGCCCGAAGCGGGCGGCGCGCCCGGCCCGGATCGCGCGACCGCCGAGGCCGTTGCCGGAATCGGGCCCCCACGAGACCGCCACGCTGCCGTCCGCCGCGATCGGGGAGACGCTGACCGGGCGATCGTCGATACCGCGCGTTGCCGGCGGGGTCAGCTCCTGCTGGGGGCCGAAGCCGCCGACCGGGTCGCGAAGCGCCGCGAACACACTCGCCGCACGGTCCGGCGACGCTCCGGTGGAGGCGACCACGACGGTTCCCCTGCCGTCCGATCGCACGCGCCACTGCGGCGCGTCGAAGTCGCCGCTGCGGACGGTGTCGACCTGCGAGAGCACGACCTGGACCGCACCGAGCCTCCCGTCGCCGGCCCACTGGCGTGCAAGCACGCGCTGGGTGCGGCCCTCGTCCCAGAGCGCCATCCCGGCCCCGCCCTCGAGCGCGACGAGGCGGACGGCCTGGGGAAAGGTCTGGCTCGTGACGGGGATGTCGAAGCGGTGCGCGTGACCGTGGCTGTCGCGGTGCACGACGCTGTAGATGTTCGCTCCGATCTTGCGGTGAAAGACCGCGTAGGCGTCGGGATGAGCGGGCGCCGAGCTCGCGGCAAGCAGGTCGGACTCGCCGCCG
>JAXDFS010000414.1:0-9324 GCA_034665465.1 Solirubrobacteraceae bacterium | reverse complement strand
TCCAGCACGCGGTTGTTGAGCTCGATGAAGTGCGGCAGCAGCCCGGCGCCCGTCCACGGGTTGCGCGGATCCTCGCGGGTGGCCAGGCGGCCCTCCGTGAAGTCGATCGAGACGCGGGCGGCGCCGGTCTCGAACGCCTTGCGGATGTCCGTCACGCACTCCTGGACGATGTCCTCCTCGAACTCCTCGCGCGTGTAGCCCTCGACGGGGTCCTTGAGCGGGTACAGCAGCGCGAGCATCGACGGCGCGATGACGGCCTGCTTCATCGGCTTGGTCGCGTACTTCAGCGACTTCGCCAGCGAGTCGGCGGCGTAGTGGTTGTACTTCAGCGGGCCGCCCGTGAGCTTGGGCAGCTGACGCCCGTGGCCGTCGGCGAAGATCGCGAAGAACTGCCCGCCCGGCCCGAGGTTCGGGGCCAGGCCGGTGCCGGCCAGGGTGTCCGTGATCGGGTAGGTCGCGAAGCTGGACCAGCGCTGCTCACCGTCGGAGATGATCGGCGAGCCGGTCGCCTCGTAGCGCTCGATCGAATCCTTGACCGCGGCCTCCTGCTCCTTCTCCAGGTCCTCCTTGGAGATGTTGCCCGCGTCGTAGTCGGCGTAGGCGGCCTGCAGCGTGCTCGGCCGCGGAAGTGAGCCCACGGGCTCGGTCGGGATGCCCGTGTCGGTCCTCGGATCGTAAGACATGCGTGTACGACTCCTCGCTGTTGTTTGCTCGCAATGAGCGGCTGCCGCGCCGTGCTCGCGGCTGGTGCGTCAGCGTCCTTCGCGGGATCTCCCCCCGGTGACCCTCGCGCGAGGGATACTGATCCGTCTCCCTCCTGCACGGCGACCATAGCTCCGCCCGCGCAGCGCCGTCAACCCGTCCGCCGCGCCCGAACACAAGGGCGACACACGGCGTTCGTACAATCGACGAGATGCTGACGCCGCGACAAGAGCTCATCCTGCGCAAGGTCGTCCTCGCCTACCAGACGACCGTGCAGCCCGTGGCTTCGCGCACGCTCGCCGCCGACCCCGAGCTGCAGGCCGGGCCGTCGACGGTCCGCCACGAGCTCGCGATGCTCGAGGAGCACGGGTTCCTCGCGCACCCGCACACCTCGGCTGGGCGCGTGCCCACCGACTCGGGATATCGCTACTTCGTCGACCGGCTGATGCCGGTGCGGCCCAGCCGGGGCATGATCGAGCTCGCCCTCACCCGCCGCGAGGTCGACGAGGCGATGCGCCTGACGACCGAGACGCTCTCGCAGGTCACGAACCTGCTGGCGATCGTGTCGGCCCCGCCGCTGGAGACCGCGACGATCCGCCACATCGAGGTGCTGCGGCTGCAGCCGCAGATCGTCATGGTCGTGATCATCACCTCGACCGGCGGCGTGTCCAAGCGCGTGCTCGCCTTCGAGACGCCCGTCGACAACGGCCTCGTCGGCTGGGCCGCGGAGTTCCTCAACGAGGAGCTCGTGGGCCTGGGCCTGGGGGCGCGCAAGCTGCACTCGCGCCTCACCGACCCGCGACTGCCCGTCACCGAGCGCACGTTCCTCGATCGCATCCGCCCGGCCTTCACCGAGCTCGCCGCGACCGCCGACGACTCGCTCTACGTCGACGGCGCCGCGCGCCTGCTGTCCGAGCACCGCTTCCAGGACCTCTCGCAGATCAACGAGCTGATGCGGCTGCTCGAGGGCCGGGTGGCCCTCCTGGAGATGCTGCGCAGCGTGCTCGACGAGCGCGACGTCATCGTGCGCATCGGCACCGAGAACACGGCCCCGGCCCTGCGCTCGCTGGCGATGGTCACCGCGGGCTACGGCCTGCCGCTGCGCCCGCTGGGGACCGTCTCGCTGATCGGCCCGGTGGCGATGGACTACGGCGAGATGATCGGGGTCGTCCGCGACGCCGCCTTCCAGCTCTCGCGCTTCGTCGAAGACGTCTACGACGCGTGAAGCGCGACGCCTACGAGGTGCTCGGCGTTGCGCGCAGCGCCGGCGAGAGCGAGGTCAAGAAGGCGTTTCGCAAGCTCGCACGCGAGCTGCACCCCGACGTCAACAACCACGACCCGCAGGCCGAGGAGAAGTTCAAGGAGGCCGCCGAGGCCTACGAGATCCTGTCCGACGCCGACCGCCGCGCGACCTACGACCGCTACGGCCACGACGGCCTCAAGCGGGGCGGCCAGAGCCCGAACTTCGAGGGCTTCGGCTCGATCTCCGACCTCTTCGACGCGTTCTTCGGCGGGGGCGGCTTCGGGGGCGGCGCGGCGCCGCGCGGCGGCGGCGACGCGGCCGTCGACGTGGAGATCGACCTCGAGCAGGCGGCGGCGGGCGCCGCGATCGACGTGACCTACGAGGTCGTCGACCGCTGCGAACGCTGCCACGGCAACCGCGCCGAGCCCGGCACGCCGATCAAGACCTGCGAGCGCTGCGGCGGCAACGGCATCCTGCAGGCCGTGAGCCGCACGCCCTTCGGGCAGGTCGCACGGACCGTCACCTGCGACGTCTGCGGCGGCGACGGCAAGACGGCCGAGAAGGCCTGCACGCGCTGTGACGGTCGCGGCCGCGAGGTGCTCACCCACGCCGTCAGCATCGACGTCCCGGCCGGGATCGCCGAGGGCCAGCGCATCCGCGTCGCGGGCCGCGGCCACGCGGGCGAGTCGGGCGCTTCTGCGGGCGACCTCTACGTCAACGTCAGCGTGCGCGAGCACGAGCACTTCATCCGCGACGGCAACGACCTCGTCACGGTCCTCGACGTGCCGGCCCCGCTGGCGGCGCTCGGGACCAAGCTCGAGGTGCCCACGCTCGACGGGGCCGAGGACGTCCACGTGCGTCCCGGCACCCAGCCCGGGGAGACGATCGAGTTGCGTGGCCGCGGGATGCCGCTGCTGCGCCGGCCCGGCCGCCGCGGCGACCTGCGCGTCGTCATCAACGTCGTCATCCCGCGCCAGCTCACCGAGGAGCAGCGCTCGCTGATGCAACAGCTCGCCAAGACGATCACCGACGACAACACGCGCTCGGACGAGTCGCTGATCGCCAAGCTCAAGCGCACCCTGCGGGTGTGACAGCGCCCGTTTGCTCCCCGATCGCCGGCGTGCAACCCGGACGCCGGCGCTCGCGATGATCCGCCTCGCGGTCCGCGTCGCGCGCGCCGACGCCGAGATCGCGCTCGCGGAGCTGCTGGCGCTCGCGCCGACGGGCTTCGAAGAGGTCGATCGCGGCGACACGATCGAGTACGCGGTCTACGGCGCGCCCGGCGAGCTGCCCGCGCTGCCCGACCTGCGCGCAGCCGCCGGCGCGGCCTTCGTCGACGTCACGACGACGGAGGTCGCCGACGACTGGGCGCAGCGCTGGCGCACGTTTCACCGTCCGCTGACGGTCGGCGGGCGCCTGCACGTGCGCCCGCCGTGGTGCGACGCGCCCGGCGATCCGGGACTGCTGGACATCGTGGTCGACCCCGGCCAGGCCTTCGGCACCGGCGCGCACCACACGACGCGGATGTGCCTGGAGGCGCTGCTCGAGCTCGAGCCCGGAGGGGCGTTCATGGATCTCGGCTGCGGCTCGGGCGTCCTGGCGATCGCGGCCGCGAAGCTCGGCTGGGCGCCAGTCGCCGGCGTCGACCACGAGCGCGAGTCGGTCGCGGCGACGCTCGACAACGCCGCGGTCAACGGGGTGCAGGTGCGCGCCTTCGCCGGCGACCTGCTGCGCGACGGGCCGGTGCCCAGCGCCCCCACGATCGCCGCGAACCTCGTGCGCCCGCTGCTCGCGCACGTCGCGCAGGCCGGCTTCGACGGCGAGCCGCCGCGCGTGCTGATCGCCAGCGGGCTGCTGCATGCCGAGGCCGACGCCATCGCCGCCGCCTTCGCGCCTCACGGCCTGCGCGAGCGCGCTCGCCGCCGCAGCGGCGAGTGGACGGCGCTCACGCTGGCGCGGTGACCGCCGCCGGTACCCTCCAGCGATGGCCTGGAACGTCGTCATCGCAGGTGGCGGGTTCGGCGGTTTCTACACCGCGCGGACGCTGTCGCGCGTGCTCGAGCCCCACAGCGCGCACGTCCGGCTCGTCACCGCCGACAACTTCATGCTCTACACGCCCCTGCTGCCCGGCGCGGCGGCGGGCACGCTGGAGCCCCGTCACGTCGTGGTGCCGCTGCGCGAGGAGCTCGATTCCTCGATCCACCTGCGGATCGCGCGCATCACGGGCGCCTCGCCCGAGCGCAGCGTCATCCACATCCGCTCGCTCGACGGCATCGAGGAGGACCTGCGCTACGACCAGCTCGTCGTCTCGCTCGGATCGGTCAGCCGCACGCTGCCGATTCCCGGCCTCGCCGAGCACGGCCGCGGCTTCAAGTCGCTGCCGGAGGCGATCGCGCTGCGCAACCACGTCATCCGCACGCTCGAGGTCGCCGAGACGCTCGAGGACGGCGACGCCCGCCGCGAGTATCTGACCTATGTCTTCGTCGGCGCCGGCTACGCGGGCCTGGAGGGCCTCGCCGAGCTGCAGGACTTCACCGCCGACGTCATGGACCTCTACCCGCGCTGCCGCGTGACGGGGATGCGCTGGATCCTCGTCGAGGCGACCGAGCGCGTCATGCCCGAGATCGGCCCCAAGCTCGCCCAGTTCGCCGTGCAGGAGCTGCGCGGGCGCGGGATCGAGATCCGCACGAGCACCACGCTGGACGCGGTGACGGCCTCGACCGCGACGCTGAGCGACGGCGAGGTCGTGCGCACGCGCACGCTCGTGTGGACCGCCGGGGTCAAGCCGCACCCGGTCGTGGCGCGCTTCGGCCTGCCGCTGGACGACCGCGGCCGGATCGTCTCCGACAGCCACCTGCAGGTGCCGGGCTTCGACAACGTGTGGGCGATCGGCGACTGCGCCGCGGTGCCCGACCCCGCCCGCAAGGGGATGCCCTGCCCGCCGACGGCGCAGCACGCGATCCGCCAGGGCCGCGTCGTCGCCCGCAACGTCGCCGCCGCCCTGGGCGGGGGCGGCCGCAGGCGGAAGTTCACGTACAAGACCAAGGGCGTCTTCGTCGACATGGGCCGCCGAAAGGCCGTCGCTACGAGCGGCCCCGTCACCTGGAGCGGCATGCCCGCCTGGATGCTTGCCCGCAGCTATCACCTCGCGATGATGCCGGGGGCCGGCCGCCGCGCGCGGCTGCTCGTCGACTGGAACATCGGGCTGCTGTTCGGGCGCGACACCGCCGAGCTGGGCAGCCTCGGCACGCCGGCGACCCTGGCCTCCGAGAGCACGAACGGCGTTGTCGCGGCGGACGGCACGCCGGCGGCGCTGAAGGGCTGAATCCGCGCTGTCGCGCCACGCCGGCCGGGGACGTCCGCGTCCTGCGTATGCTGGATGCAGATGAGTCTGGCCGACACGGTGAAGGAGGATCTCACTGCCGCGATGAAGGCAGGCGAGAGAGATCGCGTCGGCGCTCTGCGACTCGTGCTCAACGAGCTGCAGAAGGCTGCCAAGGAGGGCGGCGACGACGAGCGGGCGGTGCTGCGCCGCGAGCGCAAGCGCCGGCTGGAGGCCGCGACGGCCTACCGCGCGGCCGGCCGCGAAGACCTCGCTGAGGGCGAGGAGGCCGAGGCGCGGCTGATCGAGGGCTATCTCCCGGCGCAGCTCGACGAGGACGCCCTGCGCGCGATCGTCGCCGCGGCGGTCGCCGAGACGGCGGCCGCGTCCGCCAAGGACATGGGCAGCGTCATGAAGGTCGCGATGGCCAGGACCGGCGGCAACGCCGACGGCAAGGTCGTGTCGGCGCTGGTCCGCGAGGCCCTCGGTGCGTAGCCAGATCGAGCTCACCAACGCAGCCGCCACCGAGCTCGCCGGCAGCGGCGACGCGGTCCTGCGCGCGCTCGAGGGCCACGTCGAGTGCGACCTCTTCCTGCGTGGCAACGTCGTCACGCTCGACGGCGAGCCCGAGGCGGTGCAGGCTGCGGAGATCGTCGTGCGCGAGCTGGCCGCGCTGATCGAGCAGGGCCATGACATCGCTCCGGGCACGATCGCCGCGGTCACCGGCGCCCTGGACCAGCATCGCGACCCGGCCGAGATCCTCGAGGACGTCGTCTGGCGCCACCGCTCCAAGCAGATCGCGCCAAAGACCGTCAACCAGAAGCGCTACGTGGACTCGATCCGCCGCAACACGATCACGTTCGGCATCGGCCCGGCCGGCACCGGCAAGACGTTCCTCGCGGTCGCGCTGGCCGCCGCCGCGCTCAGCCGCCGCGAGGTCAACCGGATCATCCTCACGCGCCCGGCCGTGGAGGCCGGCGAGCGCCTCGGCTTCCTGCCCGGCGACCTCATGGCGAAGATCGATCCCTACCTGCGCCCGCTCTTCGACGCGCTGCACGACATGCTCGACGCCGAGAAGGTCTCGACCTACCTCGAGCGCGGCCAGATCGAGGTCGCGCCGCTGGCGTTCATGCGCGGGCGCACGCTCAACGACAGCTTCATCATCCTCGACGAGGCGCAGAACACCACGCCCGAGCAGATGAAGATGATCATGACCCGGCTGGGCTTCAACTCCAAGATGGTCGTCACCGGCGACGTGACCCAGATCGACCTGCCCAAGGCCCAGGGCTCGGGCCTGATCGTCGTCGGCGACATCCTCGACGGCATCGAGGGCATCGAGTTCGTCCGCTTCGGCGGTGAGGACGTCGTGCGCCACCGCCTCGTCCAGCGCATCGTCGAGGCCTACGCCGAGCACGCGGAGAACAAGACGTCCGAGCTGCGGCCCGCCGACCGCCGACGCGCTTGACGCCCGACGGCCAGGAGCACGAGCTCGAGATCGAGGTGCTCGGGCGGTCGGGACCGATCCTCGTCGCGCTCGAGGAGGTCGAGCGCCTCGTGGCGCTGGCGCTTGCGTCGGCGGGCATCGAGGACGGCCACGTCGCGGTCGAGTTCGTCAGCGCGGAGCGGATCACCGAGCTGAACGCCGAGCATCGCGGCAAGGACGAGCCGACCGACGTCCTCTCCTTCCCGATCGACGGCAGCGACCCGTCGCCCGGCCCCCCCGAGCTCGGCGACATCGTCATCTGCCCGCCGCACACCGCCGATCTGCGCGAGGCGATCGTCCACGGGGCGCTGCACCTCGCCGGCATGGACCACGAGACCGACGACGGCGAGATGCTCGTGCTCCAGCGCGAGCTCATGACCTGGGTCACGCCCGCCGAACCTGACCGATGAGCACCCGGGCGGGCTTCGTCGCGCTCGCCGGGCGCCCGAACGTCGGCAAGTCGACGCTCGTCAACGCGATCGTCGGCGAGAAGGTCGCGATCGTCTCAGACAAGCCGCAGACGACGCGCCGAGCGATCCGCGGCATCGCGATGCGCGGGGAGGCCCAGCTCGTGCTCGTCGACCTGCCCGGGGTGCAGCGCCCACGCGACGCGCTGACCCAGCGCATGCAGGGCCGCGTCGAGCGCGAGCTCGCCGACGCCGACGGCGCGCTGATGCTCATCAACGGCCAGCAGGGCGTCGGCCCCGGCGACCGCTTCATCGCCGCCGCCCTCGCCCGCGCCGGGGTGCCGGTCGCGATCGCCGTCAACAAGATCGACCGCATGGACGACGCGCACACGCTCGAGGCGTTGCAGGCGGCCTCCGACCTGGGCATCTCGGACGAGATCTTCCCGATCTCCGCCCGTAGGGGGACCGGGGTGCCGGCGCTCGTCGAGCACCTCGTCGGCCTGCTGCCCGAGAGCCCGTTCCTCTTCGATCCCGACGACGCCTCCGACCAGGCGCAGACCGTCGTGCTGGCCGAGCTCATCCGCGAGCAGGTGCTGCGCCGGACGTTCCAGGAGGTGCCGCACGCGGTCGAGATCGTCGTCGAGGACGTCGACGACTCGCGCGAGGACCACCTCATCCGGGTGCGCGCGCTGGCCTGGGTGGAGGCCGAGTCCCAGAAGGGAATCCTCATCGGCGCGCAGGGCGCAATGATCAAGGCGATCGGCACGGCAGCGCGGCGCGAGCTCGAGCGCCACCTCGGCACGCGCGTGCACCTCGATCTGTCCGTCCGCGTCCGCCGCCGCTGGCGTGCCGACGACGCGCTGCTGGACCGCCTGGGCATCGAGTGACGCGCACCGGTAAGAAGCCGGCTCCCACGAGCACCCACGAAGCCATGACCGAACCCACGACCGACATCCTGCTGCTCGGCGGCGGCATCGCCTCCGCGAATGCTGCGGCCGAGCTGCGCGAGCAGGGCTTCGCGGGCTCGATCCTGATGGTCACCCGCGAGATGGACGCGCCGTATCACCGCCCGCCGCTGACCAAGGGCTACCTGCAGGGCCGCGAGGACCGCCCGTCGACGCTCATCCATCCGGAGTCCTGGTACGCCGACAACGACGTGCAGCTGCGCACGCGCACGCCGGTGATGGATCTCGACGCCGGCGGCCGGACGGCCAAGCTCGGCCGCGAGCAGGTCGGCTTCGGCCAGGCGCTGCTGGCGACGGGAGCGGGCATCCGCCGGCTGCAGTGCGAGGGCGCGATGCGCGACGGCATCCACTACCTGCGCGCGCTCGGCAACGCAGACAAGCTGCGCAGCGAGCTCGACGCGGCGCAGCGCGTCGTGGTCGTGGGCGGCTCGTACATCGCGACCGAGGTCGCCGCCTCGATGAGCCTGCTCGGCAAGGACGTGACGCTCGTCATGCAGGAGGCGCAGCCGCTCGAGCGCGGCTTCGGCCCCGTCGCCGGCGCCTTCGTGCGCGGCCTGCTCGAGGCGCACGGCGTGCAGGTCGTGGCGTCCGCCGACGTCGCCGAGTTCGCGGGGGAGGGGGATGGCGACGCGCCCGTCACCGCCGTCGTGACCGCCGACGGACGGCGCGCCCAGGCCGACCTCGTCGTCGTCGGCGTCGGCGCCAACCCCGACGTGCTGCTCGCCCGCAAGGCCGGCCTCGAGCTCGGCGACAGCGGCGGGGTGCGCTGCGACAGCGCCCTGCGGACCTCGGCGGCCGCGATCTTCGCCGCCGGCGACATGTGCGAGTACGACAGCGTCCTGCACAGCCGGCGGCTGCGCATCGAGCACGAGGAGGTCGCCGCCGCGCAGGGCCGTCACGCCGCCCGCTCCATGCTCGGCTCCGACGAGCCCTACGCCGTGGTCCCGTACTTCTGGTCGGACCTCGCCGACTGGGCGACGCTCGAGTACGTCGGCCCGGCCCCCGGCTGGCACGAGGAGCTCATCCACGGCGACCCCGCCGAGGGCGCCTTCAGCGTCTGGTATCTCCACGAGGGCCGGCTCGCCGGGGCGCTCGCCGTGGGCCGCTCGGCGGACCTCGACGTCGCCCGCGAGCTGCTGACCCGCCAGGCCGGCGCCGACGCGGTGCGCGACGCGCTCGCGGGCCTCTGACCGGCCAGGCCG
>JAXDFS010000413.1:0-12432 GCA_034665465.1 Solirubrobacteraceae bacterium | reverse complement strand
GCGTCGATGCGCGCGTGTACGTGGTCGAAGGCCGAAACCAGCACGTCAACCTCATCTACGAGCCGGCGCCGGTGCGCGTGCGCGTCGTCGAGGTCGTCCCGCCGCACCCGCCGAAGCTGCTCGACATGGCGCAGCGCGTGCTCGAGTACGACGAGGACCTCGATCCGGTCGAGCTCGAGCTGCGGGCCGTCGACCTCAACGACATCGCGGCGGGCGAGCAGGCGCAGCACTGGCTGCTGCCGTGCCGCTGCGGCGGCCTCGAGCTCGGGGGCCCGGTCGACTTCCTCGACTCCGGCCCACCCGCGCCGCCACCGGACTGGACGCTGCTCGGCTGCGAGCGCTCGCGACAGATCCACGCCGAGCTCTACGGCGCCGAGCCGGCGGCACGCGTCGAGATGTGCCCGCGCGTCCACGCCGGCACGCCGGGCGTGCCGACGCTCGTGAAGTGCTGCCTGCGCGAGCGCGGCATCGAGGCAGACGGCGAGCTGGTCGTCGTGCCGTGGGGGGCGACGCTCGAGGAGGTTCGCGAGGCGCTGCACCTGCTCGTGCCCGCGTGGCAGGCGGCGCCGGCATGAGCGGCGCGCACATCATGGACTCCGTCGTCTACGAGCACCTGTGGACGACCGCGCGGGCGCGCGAGCGCTTCGGCGAGCGCGGCCGCATGCAGGCGTGGCTGCGGATCGTGGCGGCGCTCGCTCGCGCGCAGGCCGACGTCGGCCTCGTGCCCGCCGCCGCGGCGCAGGAGATCGCCGCGACGGCCGACGTCGACGGCTTCGACCTCGACGCGGTCGCCGCCGAGACGCGGGAGACCGGCCACTCGACGCTCGGGATCATCCGTGCCTGGCAGCGGCGCCTGTCGCCGGCGGCGAGCGAGTGGATCTACTGGGGCGCGACGGTCCAGGACGTGACCGACACGTGGACGGGGATCGTCATGCGCGACGTTCTCGACGACGCCGACGCCGAGCTCGGGCGGCTCGAGCGTGCGCTCGTCACGCTCGTGCAAGAGCACCGCGAGACGATCGTCCTCGGCCGCACGCACGGTCAGCCGGGATTGCCGATCACCTTCGGCTTCAAGGCGGCGGTCTGGCTCGCGGAGGTCCGCCGCCACCGCGAGCGGATCGCACAGGCGCGCCCGCGGCTCGCCGTCGGCCAGCTCGCCGGCGCCGTCGGCACGTGCTCGTTCTGGGGCGAGCAGGGGCTCGAGCTGCAGCGCCTCATGTGCGAGGCGCTCGGCCTCGCGGCGCCGGACATCACGTGGCTGACCGCGCGTGATCGGATCGCGGAGTTCCTCACGCTGCTGGCGATGATCACCGGCACGCTGGCGAAGATCGGGCGCGAGGTCTACGAGCTGCAGCGCCCCGAGCTCGGCGAGCTCGCCGAGGCGACGCGCCCGGGCCTCGTCGGCTCGATCACGATGCCGCACAAGCGCAACCCCGAGCTGTCGGAGCACCTGGGCACGTTGTGGCGCGTCGTGCGCGGCGCGGCCTGCCTCGCACTCGAGGGGGTCGTCCACGAGCATGAGCGCGACGGCGCGGCATGGAAGGCCGAGTGGGCCTACCTGCCGGAGGCGTGCGTCGTTACCGCGGCGGCCCTGAAGTACGGCGTCGAGCTCGTCGAGGGCCTCGAGATCGACGCCGAGCGGATGGCGGCCAACGTCGCCGCTCACGGCGGCTACGTGCAGTCCGAGCCGGTGATGCGGGCGCTGACGGACCGCCTCGGCAAGCACCGCGCGCACGAGCTCGTCTACACCGCGGCGATCAGCGGGCAGGCCGCGGGGCTCACCCTGCGCGAGGCGCTCGGCGCGGACCCCGTGATCGCCGCGGCGCTGACGGACGTCGAGCTCGACGCGCTGCTTGACCCGGTCACGGCGGCGCGGCCTGCGATTGCGCTCGCCGACCGCGTGCTGGCGGACGGCGGTGAGCCGTGAGCGCCATCCCCGAGGGCTACCTCGGCGCGAGCGGGCGGATCGCCGCCGGGCCCGCACCCGAGCTCGTCGCGGCCGGCTACGAGCGCGAGCTCGCCGACAACGACCTGCTCGCGGCCGGAATGGGGCTCTCGGACATAGCGCATGTGCTGTCGCTCGGCGACCACGGGGTGATCGCGCCCGACGGCGAGCGGTCCCTGCTCGCCGCCCTGCTCGAGCTCGAGGACCTCGACCCGGCGACGCTCGCCGACGCGCGCTACGGCGACCTCTACAACGTCCGCGAGCGCTGGCTCGAGCAGCGCATCGGGGGCGCCGGCGGCTGGCTCGCGGCGGGCAGGCCGCGCCGCGAGTCGGGGCGGATCGCGTTCCGGATCGGGCTGCGCTCGCGCGTGCTCGAGCTCGAGGCCGCGGTCGCGCGGTTCGCGGCGGCGCTCGTCGAGCAGGCCGACCGCCACCGCGCGACGCTGATGCCCGACTTCACGTATCTGCAGGTGGCGCAGCCGACGACCGCAGGCCACTGGCTGCTGTCGTTCGCCGCGCCGGCGATCCGCGACGGCGAGCGCCTGCGCCGCGACTTCGCGTGGGTCAACGCGAGCCCCGCCGGGGCCGGCGGCGTCAACGGCTCGCGCGTGCCGGTCGACCGCGAGCGCCTCGCCGGCGACCTCGGCTTCGACGCCGTCATCGAGCACACGCGCGACGCGATGTGGCAGACCGACGGCCTCGTCGAGCTCGTCTCGCACGCCGCGCTTGCCGCGACGACGGCGAGCCGGCTCGCCGAGGACCTCGAGATCTATGCCAGCGAGCCGTTCGGCTTCGTGCGCGTCGCGGCCGAGCACTGTCGCGCCAGCGCGCTCATGCCGCAGAAGCGCAATCCCTATGCGCTGCCGGTGATCCGCGGCGCCGCGGGGACCCTCATCGGGCGCGCGGCCGGGCTCGCTGCCACGCAGCGCACACCGTCGGGGCGCACGGACAACCTGCTCTACGCCTACGGCGACACCGCCGGCGCCGTCGCGCTCGCGACCGACGCCGTCGCGCTGGCTGCGGCCGTCGTCGAACAGCTCGAGCTCGACGTCGAGGCGCTCGCGCGGCCGCTGCTCGAGGGCTTCGCGATGGCGGCCGACCTCGCCGACGTGCTGATGCTCGAGACGGGCCTGGACCATCGCTCCTGCTATCGCGTCGTCGGGCGCGCGGTAGCGCTCGCGATCGAGCGCGGCGAGGGTTCCTCGGCGCTCGACCAGGAGGCGCTCGACTCCGCCGCGCGCGAGCTGCTGGACCGTCCGCTGAACGTGCCGGCCGAGTCGATCGCCGATGCGCTCGACGTCGACGCGTCGATCGCCTCGCGAACCGTCACCGGCGGCGCCGCCGCGATTCCGATGGCGAGGATGCTGCACGCCGATGCCGAGCGGGCGCGGGCGCTGGCCGCCGACGTCGCCGGCCGTCGCGAGCGGCTGGAGGCCGCGGAGGCGCGATTGCGCGAGCGCGCCCGCGCGCGGATCGCCCTGCTCGGCGACGGACAACATCCGCCCGGATCTTTGTCTGCCGCAGCCCATCACGACGAATCGGCGCCGGACTAGCGTCCTCGCCCATGGGACGCCTCGACGGCAAGGTGGCGATCGTGACCGGTGCCGGCTCGGGCATCGGGGCCGCCACGGCGTTGCTGTTCGCCGCCGAGGGCGCGCGCGTCGGTGTCGCCGACGTGCGCTCGGACGCCGCGGAGGCCGTCGCCGGCGAGATCTCGGCGGCCGGCGGCGAAGCGCTCGCGATCACCGCCGACGTCTGCTCTGACGACGGAGCGCGCGAGATGGTCGCCGCTGCCGTCGGGGCATGGGGCCGGCTCGACGCGCTGTACAACAACGCGGGCGTCGACGCCACCGGCGACGTGACCGAGATCACGGCCGAGGACTGGGACCGCTGCTTCGACGTCAACGTCAAGGGCACGTGGCTGTGCTCCAAGCACGCCGTCCCCGCGATCGAGGACTCGGGCGGCGGGGCGATCGTCAACCAGGGCTCGGTTGCGGCGCTCGTCGGGATCCGCCGCTTCGCCGCGTACTGCGCCGCCAAGGGGGCGGTCGTGTCGCTGACGCGCGCGATGGCGCTGGACTTCGCGCCGCGCGGGATCCGCGTGAACTGCATCTGCCCCGGCACCGTGATCACGCCGCTGATGGAGACGATGATCCGCGAGCGCGGCGGCGGCGATCTCGACAAGGGGATCGCGTTGACCGTCGAGAAGTATCCGGTCGGCCGCCTTGGTCAACCCGAGGACATCGCGCGGGTCGCCCTCTTTCTCGCCAGCGACGACGCGAGCTTCGTCACCGGCTCGATCTACACCGCGGACGGCGCCATGACCGCCCAGTGACCGTGCGCGCGCGCATGCGGCCCGACAAGCGGCGCACGCTCGGCGACGCGATCGAGCTCGTGCGCGACGGCGACACGGTGGCGATCGGCGGGGCGCTGTCCTACCGCGAGCCGATGGCGCTCGTGCGAGAGCTCGTCCGCCAGGGGCGCCGCGAGCTGCGGCTCGTCGGCTCGGCGCACGGCATCGACGTCGACCTGCTCGTCGGCGCCGGCGTCGCGGGCGCCGTCGAGGAGAGCTACGTCGGCTTCGAGCAGGACCTCGGTCTCGCGCCCGCGTACCGCCGCGCGGCGGAGGCGGGCTCGATCGAGATCCGCGAGACATGCTGCTACACGCTGCTGCAACAGCTGCGCGCCGCCGAGTACGGACTGCCGTTCATGGCGGTCCGCGGCGTCGCGGGCACGGGGATACTGGGCCTGCACCCGGAGTACGGCGAGGTCGAGTGCCCCTTCACCGGCGAGCGGCTCGTCGCGGTCCCGGCGCTCGCGCCCGACGTCGCGCTCATCCACGGCCTCTGCGCCGACCGCCGCGGCAACGTCCACCTGCGCCGCCCGCTCGTGCTCGACGAGCGCTTCGCGCACGCCTCCAAGCGGGTCATCGTCACCGTCGAGCGGTTGGTCGACGGCGACGAGGTCGCGCAGGCGGGCGTCGTGCTGCCGTCGTTTCTCGTCGATGCCGTCGTCGAGGCGCCGCTCGGCGCACATCCGACCTCCTGCTATCCGCACTACGCCTACGACCGCGCGCACCTGCGCGAGTGGGTCGAGGCGGCGCGCAGCGACGACGGCGTCGCCGCCTACGTCGACCGCTACGTCACCTGCGCCGGAGGCGGCGAGACCGGCTACCAGGAGGCCGTCGGCAGCGAGCGCCTCGCCGCGCTCGGCGACTGGGAGACCTCGACCGAGCGCTGGATGGAGCTCGCCTCCGCATGAGCCTGACGGAGTTCGGGATCGACGAATGGGTCGTCGTGACGCTCGCCCGCACGATCCGCGACGGCGAGATCGTCTTCCACGGCTTCGGCAGCCCGTGCGCGCAGGTCGCGATGTACGTCGCCAAGCGCACGCACGCGCCGCAGATGGTGCTCGTCGAGGGCTCGACGTACGCGCTGGACCCCGAGCCGGCGTTCATCCCGGCGACGTCGAACGACTGGTCGCTGCTGCGGCGGGCGTCGCACATCCTGCGCTTCGAGGAGCTGTTCGACCTCGCCGCGCGCGGCGAGCTCGACCGGATGTTCCTTTCCGGCGGGCAGATCGACCCGTACGGCAACACGAACGTCACCGCGATCGGCGGGCTGCCCGGGCCGAAGGTCAAGCTCGGCGGGGGAGGAGGGGGCTGCAACCTGTCGGCGACCGTGGGCGACCTGACGCTGTGGACGACGCGTCACCGCTCCGGCCGGGCGCTCGTCGAGGAGTGCGACTTCATCACCGACCTCGGCCACCGCACGCCGCTGGGCACGCGCGAGGAGATGGGCATGGCGGGCGGCGGCCCGGGGACGCTCGTCACCGAGCTTGGCGTGTTCGACTTCCCGGAGGGGCGGATGCGGCTGCGCGAGCTGTTCCCCGACGTCGGCCTCGACGAGGTCGTCGCCGCGACGGGGTTCGAGCTCGACGTCGCCGACGACCTGCGGACGGTCGCGCCGCCGCGCTTCGAGGAGCTCGCGATCGTGCGCTCGATCGACAAGCTCGGCGTGCGCCGGATGGAGTTCGACGCGCGCGAGCTCGAGCGGCGCTTTCGCTGGTCCTCCCATCAGGCCGGCTGTCCCTGCTGCACATGAGCTCCGGGCGCCGCCTCGTCATCGTGGGCGGCGTGGCCGCGGGGATGAGCGCCGCGGCGCGCGCGAAGCGGCTGGCCCCCGACCTCGACGTCATCGTGTTCGAGCGCAGCGGCTTCTGCTCGTACACCGCCTGCGGGCTGCCCTACCACGTGTCGGGGGTCATCCCCGACCACCGCGCGCTCGTGATGCGCACGCCGCAGGAGTTCGGCCGTGACGGGATCGCCGTCCACGTGCGCCACGAGGTGATCGCGATCGACCCGGCCGCACGCACGCTGCGGGTGCGCGACCTCGATGGCGGGGCCGGTCCGGCGGAGTGGACGCAGTCGTGGGACGCGCTCGTGCTCGCGACGGGCGCACGGCCCGCCGGCACCGGGCTGCCCGGCGCCGCGCTGCCGGGGGCCTTCGTGCTGCGCACGATCGAGGATGCGCGGGCGATCCGTGGCTGGATCGACGAGCGCGGCGCGCGCAACGCGGTCGTGATCGGGGGCGGCTACATCGGGCTCGAGATGGCCGAGGCGTTCCGCGCGCTCGGCCTCGTCACGACGGTCGTCGAGCGCGAGCCGCGCGTGTTGCCGCTCGTCGACGCCGACGTCGCCGACACGATCGAGGACGAGCTCGCGCGCCAGGGCGTCGAGGTGCGCTGTGGCGTCGCGGTCGAGGAGATCGCCGGCGGCGACCGCGTCCGGGCCGTCGGAGTCGGCGGCGGCGAATCGATCCCCGCGGACGTGGTCGTGATCGGCGTCGGCGTGCGACCCGACAGCGCGCTCGCAGCCGCGGCGGGGCTCGAACGCGGCCCGCACGGCGGGATCGTCGTGGACGCGCGGATGCGCACCTCGATCGACGGGATCTGGGCGGCAGGCGACTGCTGCGAGACCCATCACCTGCTGCACGACGGTCCGGCGTACATCCCGCTCGGCACGACCGCCAACAAGCAGGGGCGCGTCGCCGGGACGAACGTCGCCGGGGGCGATGCGACGTTCGCCGGCGTGCTCGGCACCGCCGTGGTGAAGGTCTGCGACCTGCACGTCGGCCGCACCGGCCTCGGCGAGCACGAGGCGCGCGACGCGGGCTTTGACGCCGTCGGCGCGACGATCACGCACCTCTCGCGCGCCCGCTACTACCCGGGCCACCAGCCGCTGCTCGTCAAGCTCGTCGCCGAGCGCGGCTCCGGCCGGCTGCTCGGCGGCCAGCTCGTCGGCCGCGAGGGGGTTGCCAAGCGCGTCGATGTGGTCGCGGCCGCGCTGCACGCCGGGGCGACCGCGGAGGAGCTCTCGCAGTACGACCTCTCCTACGCGCCGCCGTTCGCCCCCGTCTGGGACCCCGTGCTGCTGGCCGCCCGCGAGGCGGCCAAGCGAGCGGCGGCGGTGCCCGAGGCCGTGCCGTGAGCGACCTGCGCACGGTCTTCGAGCCCCGCCGCGTCGCCGTCGTCGGCGCCTCCGACGAGCCCGGCAAGGTCGGCACGACGCTGATGGGCAACCTCGCGGCGTTCCAGGGCGAGGTCGTGCCGATCAGCCACAGCCGCGAGGAGGTCGGCGGCCGGCGGGCGTACAAGCGGCTGCGCGACGTGCCCGGGGGTGTCGACCTCGCGGTCGCGGCGGTCCCTGCCAAGGCGATCCTCGGCGTCGTCGAGGACGCGGTCGCCGCCGGCGCGGGCGCGCTGGTGGTCCTGTCGGGCGGCTTCGCCGAGACCGGCGCGGCGGGCGCGGAGCTGCAGCAGCGGGTCGTCGCAGCGGCGCGCGCCGGCGGCGTGCGGATCATCGGGCCCAACTGCCTCGGCGTGCAGAACTGCGCGACCGGCCTGAACGCCTCGATGGCGGCCGGCACCCCCGACCACGCCGGCGGCATCTCGCTCGCGACGCAGTCCGGCGCCTACGGGATGGCCGTCTACATGCTCGGGCTCGAGCAGCGGATGGGCTTCGCAAAGGTCTACGCCGCCGGCAACAAGGCCGACGTCACCGACGCCGAGCTGCTGGCCCACCTGGGCGCCGACGACGAGACGCGCGTCGTCTGCTTCTTCGTCGAGTCGCTCGCCGACGCGCGCGGGTTCGTCGACGCGGCGCGCGAGGTCACCACGCGCAAGCCCGTGCTCGTCACGAAGACCGGCCGCACGGCCGCCGGCGCGCGCGCCGCGCTGTCGCACACCGCCGCGCTTGCGGGCGACGCCGAGATCTGGCGCGCGGCACTCGAGCAGGTGGGAGCGGTCGTGACCGACAGCGGGCTGGAGATGATGGACGCCGCGCGCGCCCTCGACTGGCAGCCGGTGCCGCGCGGGCCGCGCGTCGCGATCGTCACCAACTCCGGCGGCACGGGTGTCGAGCTCTCAGATCTCTTCAGCGAGCAGGGCCTCGAGGTTCCCGAGCTGTCAGACGCACTACAGCGTGAGCTGTCCGAGGCGCTGCCGCCGTTCGGCAGCGCGCGCAACCCGGTCGACGTGACGACCGCGTGGGCGCGCTTCGCCGAGCTCTATCCGCTCGCCCTCGATCGGCTCGCGCGCTCGGGCGAGGTCGACATCGTCGTCCCGGTCCTGCTGCAGCGCTCGGCGATGGATGCCGGCGTCGTGTCGGCGGTGCGCGATGCCGCGGTCGCCTTGCGCGAGGACGCGGTCGGCGTCGCGGTCTACGTCTGCTGGGTCGCGCCCGCGGACGCGCGCGCCAACGCCGACCTCCTGCACGAGGCGCGGATCCCGACGTTCGAGTGGCCACAGCGCACCGCGCGCGCGGCCGCGCTCGCGTGGCGGCACGGACGCGCGCGAGGCGTGGCCTCAGACGAAGCCGCTGGTCGCGAGGGCGCTGGGCACGCTGCGTCGCGCGCTGTCTCGCCTCCGCCGAACCTGCCGCCCGTGGGTCCCGGCCTGCTCGCGGCCGACGCCGCCGCGCAGCTCGCCGGCGCCTTCGGCATCGCCGTCCCCGAGCAGGCCGTGTGCGCCGACCCCACCGCCGCGGCCGACGCCGCCGTCCGGATCGGGTTCCCCGTCGTCGCGAAGCTCGCCGGCGGCCGGCACGTCCACAAGTCCGACGCCGGCGGCGTGCGCCTCGCACTCGCCGACGCCGACGAGGTGCGCGCCGCGGCGGCCGAACTGCTCGCGCTCGACGATGAGGCGCGCGTGCTCGTCCAGCCGATGGCCGGCGGCACCGAGCTCGTCGTCGGAGGGCTGCGCGACCCGGCGCTGGGCCCCGTCGTGATGGTCGGCTTCGGCGGCGTGCTCGTCGAGGTGCTGCGCGACGTCGCCTTCCGCCTCGCGCCCGTCACGCACGCCGAGGCGACACAGGCGATCGAGTCGCTGCGCGGGTTCAGGCTGCTGACCGGCGTGCGCGGCCGGCCGGCCGCCGACGTCGACGCGCTCGCGGCTACCGTCGTCGCCGCCTCACAGCTCATCGCCGACGTCCCCGAGATCGAGGAGCTCGACCTCAACCCCGTGCTCGCCGGGCCCGCCGGCGCGCTCGCCGTCGACGTGCGCATCGTCGGGGCTGCTGCTCCGCGAGCGCCAAGCGCAGCGCCCGGAATGCTCGTCGGGGGATAGTGAACCAGCCGACGGCGGCATCTAGCGTCAGCGGGAGGGTCACTGTCTTACTCGAGGAGGAACGCAACATGCGCGTCGGCACTCAGGACATCCTGCTGCCCACCACGATGGTCGGCAACTACCCCAACCCCCGCTGGTACGACGGCCATGCGTTCTCGCAGTACCCCAAGGGGGAGTTCGTCTACGACGCGATCTCGCGCGAGGCGTTCGAGGATGCCGTCGCAGCGGTCGTGCACGACCAGGAGGCCGCCGGGATCGACATCATCTCCGACGGCAAGGTCTACGGCGGTGACAGCCCCTACGGGCAGATCCTCTACCACTACTACGAGCGCATGGCCGGCTACAAGATGTCCGGCCCGCCGATCGGCCTGCCGATCTACTCGACGCTCTACGCGCCGACCGTCACCGGCGAGGTCAGCCGCATGCACCCGTTCCACCTGGCCGCGCTGCGCGCCGTCCGCAAGGCCACCAAGAAGCCCGTGAAGATCTCCTACAACGGCATCCAGGTGCTGACGCTGGCGTCCAACGACACGTACTACAACTCCAACCGCGAGCTCGCTCGCGCGATCGCCAAGGCCTTCCACGAGGACTTCCTGCAGCTCGCGGAGGAGGGTGTGGAGATCATCCAGCTCGACGAGTTCGTCTGGCCGTACGGCATGTCCGACTGGGAGGTCGAGGCCTTCAACCTCGCCGTCGACGAGGTCCCGGGCGTGCAGTTCTGGGTCCACACCTGCTGGGGCAACTACTCGGGCACGCCGGGCTACTTCCCCGACGAGGGCGAGAAGGAGTTCGGCGCGTGGGTGCTCGACAAGCGCCCGTCCGACGCGGCGGCGCCCGAGCGCGCGGCGGCGATCTTCCCGACCGCGCTGGATGCCCACATGGACGTCCTGAACTACGAGGTCGCGCGCGGCGGCACGGACGACCTGCAGCCCCTGGTCGACAACAACTGGGATCGCGACTTCGTCGCCGGCGTCGTCGACGTGAAGTCGACGATCACGGAGACCGCCGACGAGATCGCCGCGCGGATCCGCAAGTGCCTGGAGGTCGTGCCGGCCGAGCGCCTCGGCCTGTCGACGGACTGCGGACTGATCAACCTGCCGCGGATGATCGGCGCGAACAAGCTGCGTGCGCTCGTCGACGGGGCGGAGATCGTGCGCGCGGAGATCAAGGCGGGCTCGGCGCCGAAGGCCGCGCTCGCGGGGTAGGCGTTCGATGACGATCCACGTGGACGCCGCTGCTGCGAGCTCGAGGGCGGAGCATGGTCTGGAGGTGCACAGTCCGTACGACGGCTCCGTCGTCGGCGAGACCGCCGTGCCCTCCGACGATGCGGTGAACGCCGCCCTCGACGCGGCGGTCGCCGCGGCACCGGTGCTGGCGGCGATGCCGGCCTGGGAGCGCTCCGAGCGCCTGCTGGCGGCGTCCGCGCGGATCGGCGAGCAGGTCGAGGCGCTCGCGCGCACGATCTCGCTCGAGGCGGGCAAGCCGATCCGCGAGGCGATGGGGGAGGCGACGCGTGCGAAGTACGTCTTCCGCTGGGCCGGCGAGCAGGCCAAGCGGATGCAGGGCAGCTGGATTCCGTTCGACACCGAGCCGGGGATCGGCGAGCGCGCGGGCCTGCTGCGCCGGTTCCCGATCGGGCCGGTGCTGGCGATCTCGCCGTTCAACTTCCCGTTGAACCTCGTCGCACACAAGGTCGCACCGGCGCTGGCGGTCGGCAACCCGGTGATCGTCAAGCCGGCGAGCAGCACGCCGCTGTCGGCGCTCGCCCTGGCGCAGCTGCTCGCGGAGGACGACTGGCCGGAGGGCGCCATCAACGTGCTGCCGGTGCCGGGCGCTCGCGCGTCGGCGCTGGCGGCCGATCCGCGTGTGCGCGGGATCACGTTCACAGGCTCCGACGAGGTGGGGTGGGGGCTGAAGCGCGACAACCCGCGCAAGAAGATCACGCTCGAGCTCGGCGGCAACGCCGCTGTGCTCGTCGAGCCCGACGCCGACATCGAGCTCGCCGCCGCGCGGCTGGCGTTCGGCGCGTTCGCCTTCGCCGGCCAGGTCTGCATCTCGACGCAGCGCATCCTCGTGGCACGCTCGATCGCCGACGAGTTCCTGTCGGCCTTCGTGCCGCAGGTCGAGGCGATGCGCGCAGGCGACCCGCTCGACGAGGGCACGGCGCTTGCACCGATGATCTCCGCAGACGAGCTCCAGCGCGTGGCGTCGTGGGTCGACGAAGCGCGTTCGGCCGGCGCGGGCGTCCTGACCGGGGGGGCGAGCGACGGCCCCTTCCACGAGGCAACCGTGCTCGACGGCGTCTCGCACGACGCGCGCTGCTGGCAGGACGAGGTCTTCGGCCCGGTCGTCTGCATCGAGCGCTACGACTCGCTCGAGGAGGGCGTGCGGCTGGCGAACTCCACGCGCTACGGCCTGCAGTCGGCGATCTTCACCCGCGACCTCGAGTCCGCGATGCGCGCCTTCGCCTCGATCGAGGCGGGCAGCGTCATCGTCAACGAGTCGCCCTTCTACCGCGCCGTCCAGCAGCCCTACGGCGGCGTCCGCGACTCCGGCTACGGCCGCGAGGGCGTGACCTTCGCGATGGAGGAGATGACCGAGCCTCGCCTGCTGGTGCTGCCGGTGCCGGGCGCGTTCTAGCGGACTGACGCTGACGACCGCGTGTCGTCCCATACACGATGTGGGAGGCTGATAGCATTTCCCACATGGCGAGATCTAGTGGGACAGCGCGGCTCGATGAGCGCGGTCGGCTTGTACTCCCGGTCGCGATGCGCCGCCGGCTTGGTCTGCGTGCTGGCGATGAGGTGAGGATCAGCGAAGAAGCGGACGGGGTGCTGCGCGTGCAGAGCCGTCTGGCGGCGGCG
>JAXDFS010000412.1:0-2656 GCA_034665465.1 Solirubrobacteraceae bacterium | reverse complement strand
GGCGAGCGTGTTGCCTTCCTGTTCGAACGCGCGCGCTGCGAGCTCGCACAGCCACGAGCGGACGACCGAGCCCTGGTTCCACAGGTGCGCGATCTTCGCGTTGTCGAGCTCGTACTCGGACTTGTCGAAGAGGTCGAAGCCCTCGGCGTAGGCCTGCATGAGGCCGTACTCGATGCCGTTGTGGACCATCTTCACGTAGTGGCCGGCGCCCGACGGGCCGAAGTGCCCCCAGCCGCGCGGGCCGATCTTCTCGCGGCTGAGATCGTTCGTCTCGGGGGCGAGGACGTCGAGGATCGGCGCGAGCCGCTTCACCGCGGGGTCGGGGCCGCCGACCATCATGCAGTAGCCGACCTCGAGGCCCCAGACGCCGCCGCTCGTGCCGACGTCGACGTAGTGCAGTCCCTGCTGCTCGAGGATCGCGGCGCGGGCCTTGTCGTCGGTCCACTTCGAGTTGCCGCCGTCGATGATCATGTCGTCCTCGTCGAGCATGGACGTGAGCTCCTCGACGGTGCTCTGCGTCGGTACGCCGGCCGGGACCATGATCCAGACCATTCGCGGCGCGTCGAGCTTTGAGACGAGGTCGGCGAGCGAGTGCGCCGCGACGGCGCCCGTCTCCTCGGCGATCCGCGCGACGACGGCCGGGTCGCGGTCGAACGCGACGACCCCGTGATCGGAGTCACGGCGGATCCGGGTGACCATGTTGCCGCCCATGCGGCCGAGCCCGACGAAGCCGATCTGTGCCACAGGCGCTCTCCGCGTGTCGTGGTTGCTCTCCGAGTGGACGTCCGCTCGGAGCATAGGCTCGATCATCTACCCAGGACATTGTCCCTTGGTGACATTTCGCGGCCGATTCGTTGGCCGCCGTGTGGCGCTGCACCGGGGGGCAGGCCGCCGCCACCGGATCGTCGACTCCGGATGGCCGCGTTGCGGCGGCGGGCGCTTGGCAAGCGCCGCCGCGCCTGAGAGCCTTGCGCCATGCCCATCGCGATCCTCTTCTACGACATCGTGCTCAGCGTCCACATCCTCGCCGTCGTGGTCGCGTTCGGCGTCGTGTTCGCCTACCCGGTCATCGACGCGCAGATCAAGCGCGCGAGCCTCGAGCAGCTCCCGATGCTGCACCGGCTGCATCTCGTCCTCGGGCGGCGCGTCATCTCGCCCGCGATGATCGTCGTCCTGATCGCCGGCGTCTACCTCGCGGCCGATCGCGACCTGTTCGGCAAGGTCTGGGTGAGCGTCCCGCTCGTGATCCTGTTCGCACTGTTCGCGATCACGGGCGCCGTCCTCACGCCGACCGATCGCAAGCTGGCCGAGCTCGCCGAACGCGATCTCGCGGCGGGCGGCGGGCTGAGCGCCGAGTACGACGCGCAGAACGCCCGCGCGGCCCTGTTCGGCAGCATCGCGCTCGGGCTCGTCGTCGTCGCGATCTTCTTCATGACCGCCAAGCCGGGCGGTTATTAGGGCTGGCGCGCCGCTGCGAAGCGCGCCGCGGACCCTTCGCTACGATCGCCCGTCCATGCGATCAGGAGGAGTGCAGGCATGACGTTGAGCCCCGGATCTCACGGGCTGTGGCCGACCCCGATCGGCGTGCACCGCTATCCCGACGCGGCGAAGCTCAACCCGCTGCTCGTCGAGGCGTTCGCGCAGGGCCGGGCGGCGCAGGAGCGCAAGCGCGGCATCGAGCCCGGGCCGTTCTTCGCCTCCGACGACGACCTGTTGCACCGCGTGAAGATCCCCGAGTGGCAGGACTTCGTGCGCTTCATCGTGGCCAGCCTCGGCGAGACCGTGAAGTACGCCAACGCGGTCGCCTGGGGCGGCAAGGAGATGGAGCTCAAGGTCGGCATCGAGGGCATGTGGTTTCAGTGCAGCCAGGGCGGCTCGTTTCACGATGTGCACACGCACGGCAACTGCTCGTGGTCGTCGGCGTACATCGTGCAGATCGACGAGTCGCAGAAGCGCGAGCAGCACCCGGTCTACGGCGCGGCCAACGGCGTGACCCGGCTCTACGGACCGCCCGCCACCGCCCTCGGCGGCGCCTTCGTCGATGCCGGCAACGCGTACCTGCTGCCGCCGCACCAGGACATCGAGCCGATCCCCGGGCAGCTCGTGCTGTTCCCGTCGTGGCTCGCGCATCAGGCCCTGCCCTACGACGGCGACAAGGAGCGGGTCATCATCTCCTTCAACGCCAGCATCCACGCGGCGCAGGGCGACCAGCTGCACGACTACAGCGCGACGTGAGCCGCGGTCAGACGTCGAACAGCGCCGGGCCCTGCTTGTCGGGGGCCGGATCGGAGTCCCAGTCGGCGAGCTCCGTCTTGCGCACGCGGTTCGCGTCGGCGCTGCGGCCGGCGGCCTCGTAGGCGAGGACGAGGTTGTTGCGGCAGCCGACCGCGTCCGGATGCTCGGCGCCGAGGACGCGCTCGAGGTCTCCCAGCAGCGGCTCGTAGATCGCGATCGCGTCGTCCGTGCGCCCGAGCTCCTGGTAGACGAGCGCGAGGTTGTTGCGGGTGCGCAGCGTGTTGGGATGGTCGGCGCCCGCGGCCTTCTCACGATCGGCGAGCAGCGGCTCGAGGATCTTGATCGCGTCGTCCGGACGGTTCGCGTCCTGGTAGGCCGCCGCGAGGTTGTTGCGGGTGTTCAGCGTGTTCGCGTGCTCGGC
>JAXDFS010000411.1:0-4794 GCA_034665465.1 Solirubrobacteraceae bacterium | reverse complement strand
GACGACTCCCGAGTCGCTCTCCACATACATCCAGGCCCGCTTCGACGACTTCTCGCGTTCGCAGAAGGATGTCGCGCAGTACATCGTCGACCATCTCGACGAGGTCGCCTTCCAGACCGCCGAGGAGCTCGCACGCCGTGCGAACACCTCCTCGAGCACCGTCGTGCGCTTCTCGCAGGCGCTCGGCTTCGAGGGCTATCCCGAGCTGCAGCAGTCCGCGCGGGAGGAGTACCGGCGCCGGCACGCGACGACGCTGCCGACCGGCCCGGCGGCGCCGCTGTTCTCGCTGGATCAGAACGAGTTCGAGACGATGCTCGCGGCCGACCACGTCAACGTCGAGGACACGGCCCGCAAGGTGTCGCGCCGCGACATCGAGGCTGCCGTCGAGGCGATCGCGACGACGCCGCGCCTGCTCGTCGCCGGCACGGATCAGATGGCGTTCTTCGCCTCCTACCTGCGCCACCTGCTGATGCTCCTGGACCTGCGCGCGGAGATCGTCGCCAGCCCGTCGCAGGAGGCGCTCGGGCGCCTGAGCCGGATCGACGACGAGACGCTCGTCATCGGGCTGTCCGCGGGCCGGCCGCACCCGCTCGTCGTCCGCGCGATGAAGCTCGCCCGCCACCGCAAGGCGCGGACGATCGCGATCACCGACGCGACGCTGTCGGAGGTCGCCAAGCTCGCCCAGATCCGCCTGTACTACTCGTCCAACAGCCCGGCCTACGTGCGCTCGCACACCGCGCTGCTGGCGATGGTCCAGGCGCTCGCCTACGGCGTCTACGCCCGCGACGCCGACGGCTACGCGGATCGGATCAAGGCCTTCAAGCTGAAGTAGGGGCGGCCGGCGGGCCCCGATAAGATCGCCGGGGTGAGAGACGAAGCTACATTCCGGGTCAAGGCGGGCCTCGCCGAGATGCTCAAGGGCGGCGTCATCATGGACGTCGTCGACGCCGAGCAGGCGCGGATCGCCGAGGCCGCCGGTGCCGCGGCGGTCATGGCGCTCGAGCGCGTGCCGGCCGACATCCGCCGTGACGGCGGGGTCGCCCGCATGTCCGACCCGGCGATGATCAAGTCGATCCAGGACGCGGTCACGATCCCGGTGATGGCCAAGGCGCGGATCGGCCACATCGCAGAGGCGCAGGTGCTCGAGGCGCTCGAGGTCGACTACATCGACGAGTCCGAGGTCCTCACGCCGGCCGACGAGCACAACCACATCGACAAGTGGGCCTACTCGGTCCCGTTCGTGTGCGGCGCGACGAACCTCGGCGAGGCGCTGCGGCGCATCGGCGAGGGCGCGGCGATGATCCGCTCCAAGGGCGAGGCGGGCACGGGCGACGTCGTCGAGGCCGTGCGCCACATGCGCGCCATCCGCGCGGAGATCCGCCGGCTCGGGCTGCTCGACGACGGCGAGCTGGCGACCGCGGCCAAGGAGCTGCAGGCGCCGCTGGACCTCGTCCGCGGCGTCGCGCGCGAGGGCGGCCTGCCGGTCGTGCTCTTCTGCGCGGGCGGCATCGCGACGCCCGCCGACGCCTCGCTGATGATGCAGCTCGGCGCGGAGGGCCTCTTCGTGGGCTCGGGGATCTTCAAGTCCGGCGACCCAGAGCGCCGGGCGCGGGCGATCGTCGAGGCGACGACGCACTTCGCGGACGCTGCGCGGGTCGCGCGGGCGTCCGAAGGGCTCGGCTCGGCGATGGACTCGCTCGAGACGAGCGCGCTGGCCGGCGACCAGCTGCTCGCCCAGCGCGGCTGGTGACGGCGCCGCTGGTCGGCGTCCTCGCCCTGCAGGGCGGCTTCGCCGCGCATGCGCGCGTGCTGCACGCGTTGGGTGCCGGCGTTCGCGAGGTGCGGGTCGCGGAGGACCTCGACGGGCTCGACGGGCTGATCATCCCCGGCGGGGAGTCCACGACGATGACGCTCGGCATCGAGCGCGAGGGCCTGGCCGGGCCGTTGCGCGAGTTCGCGGCGGCTGGGAGGCCGGTGCTCGGCACGTGCGCGGGGCTCATCATGCTCGACCGCGACCACCTCGGGCTGATGGACATCGCCGCGCGGCGCAACGCCTTCGGGCGCCAGGTGCGCTCCTTCGAGGCCGATGTCGAGATCGCCGGCCTCGCCGGGCCGCCGCTGCGCGCCGTATTCATCCGCGCGCCCTGGATCGCCGAGCACGGCGACGGAGTGCAGATCCTGGCATCGGTCGACGGCCATGCCATCGCAGCCCGCGAGGGTTCGCTGCTGGCGGTGGCGTTTCACCCCGAGCTCAGTGGCGACACGCGACTGCACGAGGCGTTCGTGGCGTCCTGCGTGGTCGCTGCTGCTGCTCGGGGGTAGGGCGTCTTCGCCGTCTCTGGTCGGCCGTGTGCGTGCTGCGGGGCGCTTACTGCAGCGATGAGGGAAGGGTTCTGACGCGCCGGCTGACGCAGGGGTCGCGTCCGTCCGGCCGATGGCCCGGGCGGGCCCGACCGCGCACAAGCGTGGCGAGTAGATGTTGCATGCGAACACCTACGCGTCACCCTTGGCTCGTGGCGGGCTCGACCGGGCAAGGCTGGCGAGTAGATGTTCGATGCCAACACCTACTCGTCACCCTTCCGAGACTCGCCCGGCAACCAGACCGCGACGCCCCTGCCGCGGGTGCGGTCCTCCCTCACCGATGCTGTCAGCGCCGGCACCGAGCAGGCCCCGAGCGAAACCACCGAACCCACCACGCAGGCCCTACACCACCAGCCCGTGACGCACCGTGTTCTCCGTCACGACGCGCGGCTCGACGAAGTGCAGCAGGTAGTCGCGGCCGCCCGCCTTCGTGCCCGTGCCCGAGAGGCGGTTGCCGCCGAAGGGCTGGCGGCCGACCATGGCCCCGGTCGTGGAGCGATTGACGTAGAGGTTGCCGACCGGCGAGCGGTCGATCACGCGCTGCACGGTGCGCGGGTTGCGCGAGAACAGCGCGCCCGTGAGCGCGACGGGCAGGGCATCGATGCGGTCGCAGGCCTCGTCGACCGAGCGCACCGACTCGACCGCCAGCAGCGGGCCGAAGATCTCGTCGTGCAGCACCGCCGAGTCGGACGGCAGGCCCACGACGACGAGCGGCGGGCAGTACCAGCCCTCATCGGGCAGCTCGTGCGGCCGGGTCGCGATCGTGCCCTCCCGCGCCGCGGTCTCGGCGTAGCGCCGTACGCGCTCCTGCGCCTCGCGCTCGATGACGGCCGGCACGTCGGTGGCGAAGTCGTCGGCGGGGCCGACCTGCAGGCCGGCGACGGCGCCCGCCAGGCGCTCGGCGAACGCGTCGTGGATCGCCTCGTGGACGAGCACGCGGGCCGCCGCGGAACACTTCTGTCCGGCGTAGTCGAAGGCCGACTCGATGATCGCCGGGATGGCGTCGTCGAGATCGGCGTCGGAGTCGACGATCACGCAGTTCTTGCCGCCCATCTCGGCCACGACCCTCGTCAGCTGGCGCGCGCCCGGCGCGACGTCGGCGGCGGTGCGCAGCAGCTCGAGGCCGACCGGGCCCGAGCCCGTGAAGGCGATCGTGGCAACCGCAGGATCGCCCGCGAGCGCGGCGCCGGCGTCGCCCTCGCCGGGCAGCAGCGCGATCGCGCCCGCCGGCACGCCGCCTGCACGCAGAGCCTGCACCACGCGCAGGCCGCAGCCGGGTGCCTGCTCGGCGGGCTTGAGCACGGCGGTGTTGCCTGTCGCCAGCGCCGCGGCGGTCATGCCCATCGGGATCGCGAACGGGAAGTTCCAGGGCGATATGACGGCGCACACGCCGCGCGGGACGTAGCGCAGCTCGTTGTGCTCGCCCGGGACCTGCAGCAGCGGCGCGCCCTCGGCGAGCTCGATCGCGCCACGCGCGTAGAACTCGAGGAAGTCGATCGCCTCGCAGACGTCGGCGTCGGCCTCAGGCCAGGGCTTGGCGCACTCGCGGACCGCCAGCGCCGCGAGCCCGGCGCGCCGCTCGCGCATCCAGCCAGCCGCGCGCAGCAGCGCGGCGGCGCGCTCGGCAGCGGGCGTCGCCGCCCAGGCCGGGAATGCGGCGCGCGCGGCGGCGACCGCTGCACCGGCCTCCGCGGGCGTGGCGCGCGCCGCGAGCGCGACGACGCGCCCGGGCTCGCACGGGTCGGTCGACACGAGCTCGTCGCCGTCGCGCTGCTCCTCGCCGATCCAGACCGGCACGCGCACGGGCAGCTCAAGCATCCCCAGGGCGTCCTGCAGGCGCTTGCGCTCGGCTCCGCGACGCAGCTCGAGCACCGGCTCGTTGGCGAACGGCTCGAGCGTCACGACGGCTGGCCGCTGCCGGGGGGCGCGAGCAGCTGCTCGAGCGGAACGCCGTGCGCCTGGTCTGCCAGGAAGCTCTCGTTGGCCGTGTTCTCCAGGAGGCGGCGCACGAGGTAGGCCATCCCGGCGACGAGATCGCCGACCGGGCAGTAGGCGCGCACGCGCAGCCCGGCCGCCGCGAGCGCCGCGCCGAGGTCGTCGCCGAGCCCGCGCAGGACCTGCAGCTCGAGGTCGGCGTCGGCGCCGCCGAGCAGGCGGTTGCTGGCGATCGCGTGCGCGACCGAGCGCAGGTTGTGCGACGCGATCGCGACGCGCAGCGCGGGACGCGCGTCGAGCAGGCGACGCGTGAGCGCCTCGAAGTTCGCGTCGCAGTCGGCCTTGCGCTCGAAGACCGGCACCGACCAGCCGTGCTGGCGCGCCTCGACGACCTCGTGGTCCCAGTAGGCGCCCTTCACGAGCCGCACGACGAGCGGAACGCCCTCGCGCGGCGTCGCCCGCGCCCATTGCAGGACCCGATCCAGCGTTTCGGGGGAG
>JAXDFS010000410.1:0-14488 GCA_034665465.1 Solirubrobacteraceae bacterium | reverse complement strand
CCGCAAGCCGCGACCCGGCGATCGCCAGCAGCGCCAGGGCGAGGTTGAACGCGATCAACACCCAGGCGACGGCGTCGACCGTCGCGTCGAACTCGCGCAGGATCGCCGGCAGCGCGAGCGTGACGACCGACGAGTCCGCCAGCACGAGGCCGACCGCGACCACCGGCAGCAGCGAGCCCGCGGCGGGGCGGCGCACTACTGCGGCTGGATGTCGAGGCCCTCCACGAGCGCGGTCCGGCCGTTGCGCTCGTAGCGGACGTCGACGGAGTCGTTCTGGCGGTAGGTGCCGACGCCGAACGCGCCCAGAAACCAGCGCCAGAAGCCGAGCTTTCCCTCCTTGCGCAGGTCCGCCTCGAAGACCAGGCGACGGTCGTCGACGGCGTAATCGGCCCCCTCGGTCTGCGGCACGCCGTTGACGTAGACGTCAAACGGAGCGCGCACGCCCGGCGGAAGAGGCACGATCGACGGCACGCCGCCATTATCGCCCGCAGTCCGCGTTGCCGCAGGGGCGGCGGCGGCGAGCTCGAATCCCGACGACTTTGCGCCGAATGCGGCAAGGCGCCCGCGTGGTGGTGTAGAAGCATGCCAACGACCCATGACCCAGAACCCGTGACCCCCGACCTGCCATACCGCATCCGGCGCTCCGATCGCGCTCGCCGCATCCGCGTGAGCGTCGACGCCCGCGGCGAGGTCGAGGTCGTCCTGCCCCGGCGCAGCCCCGAGCGCGCCGCGGCCGCGGCCGTCGTTGAGCTGCGCCCCTGGATCGAGCGCCGGCGCGCCGAGGCGAGCGCGGTGCTGGCCCAGATCGCCGGCCGCGGCAATGCCGTCCCCTACCTCGGCCGCGAGCTCGAGCTGTGCCCGCAGGCCGGGCGCCTGCGCGTGCACCGCCGCGGCGACGCGCTGCTCGTCCCCGGTGACGATCGCGCGCCGGCCGCGATCGAGCGCTGGTACCGGCGCGCGGCCGAGGGCGAGATCGCGCCGCGCCTGGACGGCGCGGTGGCCGCGCTGGGCGCGCGCTACACCAGGCTCACGATCCGCAACCAGCGAACGCGCTGGGGCTCGTGCTCCTCCACGGGCGCGATGAGCTTCAACTGGCGCCTGTTGCTCGCACCCGAGCCGGTGCTCGACTACGTCATCTGGCACGAGGCCTGTCACCTGCGCGTCATGGACCATTCCACCGCTTTCTGGTCACTCGTGGGCCGGCACTGTCCCGACTACGAGGACCACCGGCGCTGGTTGCGGCGCCATGGGACTACATTGGTGCTCTAGTGGCGTCCATGGAGGGGAGAGGACCGGTCATCGGTGCGGTCGCGGGCGTCGCGGCGATCGTGCTGCTCGTGCTGGTCGTCGTGCTGTTCGCGGGCGGCAGCGACTACAGCGTCCACGCCCGCTTCACGTCGGCCAGCCAGATCGTCAAGGGCAACGCCGTGAAGGTCAGCGGGCAGGCGGTCGGCTCGGTCGGCGACATCAGGCTCACCGACGACGGGCAGGCCGACGTCACCCTGAACATCAGCGAGGACGGCTACTTCCCGCTGCGCCGCGGCACGCGGGCGATCATCCGCCAGAGCTCGCTGTCGGGCGTCGCCAACCGCTACGTGGACCTGCAGCTCGGCGGCGCCCGCGGGGCCAAGATCGCCGACGGCGGCCTGCTGGCCACCGACAGCACCGAGGCGGCCGTCGATCTCGACCAGATCTTCAACACCTTCGACCCCAAGACCCGCGCGGGCACCCAGAAGTCGATCGAGTTCCTGCGCGACTTCCAGGCCGGCAACGAGGACGAGGCCAACGCCGCGCTGCACTACCTCAACCCGGCGCTCTCCTCGACGAGCCGCCTCTTCGCCGAGGTCAACCGCAACAAGCCCGACTTCGAGCGCTTCATCGTCCAGACGTCGCGCCTGGTCACCGACGTCTCGGCGCAGGACGACGTGCTCTCCGAACTGGTGCGCAACCTCGCCGGCACGACCTCGGCACTGACCTCGCACGGAAACAGCCTCGCCCAGGGCATCGGCCTGCTGCCCAACGTCATGCGCAAGGCGAACACGACATTCGTCAACCTGCGCGCCTCGCTGGACGACCTCACGCCGCTCGTCAACGACGCCAAGCCGGTCGTCCGCACGAAGCTGCGCCCGTTGCTCACCCAGCTGCGCCCGTTCGCACGCGACGCCCAGCCGGCCGTGCGCGACCTCTCGGCGACGGTCCGGCGCCCGGGCGCCGACAACGACCTCGTCGAGCTGCTGCGCCGCCAGCCCGCGCTGGACCAGATCGCCACCCAGACCGCCCGGCGCAACGGCGCCGACCGCCCGGGCGCCCTGCCCGCGACCGTCAAGGCCCTCGACGGGATCACGCCGCAGCTCGCCTTCCTGCGCCCCTACTCGACGGACCTCGTCGGCTGGTTCGACGACTTCTCCACCAGCGGCGCCTACGACGCGATGGGCAACTTCTCGCGCGCCGCGCTGGAGCTCAACGGCTTCAGCCTCGGCCCGCTGGCCAACCTGCTGCCGGTCCCGCCGGAGCTGCGCAACGCCCTGCTGACCGCCGGCGTCAAGACGGGCCGCAACAACCGCTGCCCGGGCTCGGTCGAGCGCCGGGCTCCCGACGGCTCGAATCCCTACAAGCCCTCGCCGGACTTCAACTGCGACGCCTCGCAGGTCCCGATCGGGCCATGACGCGGCGACGGCCCCTCCTCCAGCGAGCACTGCTCGTCACGCTGCTCGTGCTCGGCGCGGGCACTGCCACGACGTTCGCCGTCACGGCCTCGGGCTCGGACGACGAGCGCTACACCGTGGTGCTCGACAACGCCTTCGGCCTGACGAGCGGCGCCGACCTGCGCTCGTCGGGCGTGAACGTCGGCAAGGTGACCAACCTCGACGTGCAGCGCAAGACGGCCCGCGCGCTGGCGACGATCGACATATCCAAGCCCGAGTTCGCCGGCTTTCGCAAGGACGTCTTCTGCGAGGTCAAGCCGCAGTCGCTGATCGGCGAGTACTACCTCGACTGCGATCCCGGCAGGTCCTCGCAGCCCGCGCCGAGCACGATTCCCGTGACGCAGACCGCCGGCACGATCCCGCCCGACCTCGTGCTCGACATCCTGCGCCGCCCGGCGCGCGAGCGCTTCGGGCTGATCCTCACCGAGCTGGGCATCGGCCTGACGGCCCGCGGCGACGACCTGCAGGCGACGATCCGCCGCGGCGTTCCGGCGCTGCGCGAGACCGACAAGGTCCTCAGGATCCTGGCCGACAACCGCCAGACCCTGAAGCGCCTGACCGTCGACGCCGACCAGGTGCTCGCCAAGCTCGCCGGCAACCGCGCCGACGTCGCGCGCTTCGTGCGCACCGCGGGCGCCACCACCGCCGCCGCCGCCGACCGCAAGGCCAAGCTCGCGGAGACGGTCCGCAAGCTCCCGGCGTTCCTGCGCGAGCTGCGCCCGACGCTCGCCGACCTCGGGACCGCGGCCTCGCGCCAGACGCCCGCGCTCGCCGACCTGCGCCGCGCCGCGCCGGACCTCACGACGCTGCTGCGCCGCCTGGGCCCGTTCGCCGAGTCCGCGCGGCCCGCCGTGCGGGGCCTGGGCAGGGCCTCGGAGACCGGCATCGAGGCCGTGCGCGAGGCGCGCTCGACCGTCGCCCAGCTGCGCGGGCTGGGGACGAGCGCGACCGAGCCGATGCGCAACCTGCGCTTTGTCCTCGAGGACGTCGACGACCGCGGGCGCGCGGTCGAGCCCAACCGCCTCAGTCCCGGCAACGGCGCCGGCTTCACCGGGCTGGAGGCGTTCCTGCAGTACGCCTTCGTGCAGTCGCAGGCGATCAACATCTTCGACTCCAAGGGCTACATGCTCAAGCTCGCCCTGCTGGTCAACGGGTGCTCGACGTACACCAACGCGCAGACCGCCCGCGACGACGCCAAGCACACGCAGGACTGCAAGCAGTGGCTCGGCCCCAACCAGCCCGGCGTCACGTCCGGCGCGGTGGCGCGCAAGACGCCCGCGCCATCGCAGAAGAAGGCGCCCAAGGCCGGTGGGCAGCCCGCCCAGGCGCCGCCGGGCGCCACGCCGGCGCCGGCCGCGCCCGCGCCCGCGCCGCCGGCGGCGCCGTCCAAGCCGGGCCTGGACCCCAAGGACCTGCTCAACAAGATCGTCCCCGGCGTGACCGACAAGCTCAAGGACAAGCTCACGCCGCCGCCGCCCAAGCGCCAGCCGACGTCCACCAGCAGCGACCGCAACCTCCTCGACTACCTCCTCGGCCCCTGATGCGCGGCCGCCGTCCACCCTCGATCGCGTCCAACCCCGTCTTCGTCGGGACCGTCACCACGCTCGTGATCGTCATCGCCGTCCTGCTCGCCTACAACGCCAACCAGGGCCTGCCGTTCCTGCCCACCTTCGAGCTGAAGGTCGACACGCCCAACGCGGCGCGCCTGGTCGTCGGCAACGAGGTCCGCCAGGGCGGCTTCCGCATCGGCCAGGTCGCGGCGATCGACCCGGTGCCCGGCAGCAGGTCGGGGGCCCAGCTCACGCTGAGGCTCGACAAGTCCGCCACGCCGCTACCGGCCGATTCGACCATCCGCATCCGGCCGCGCTCGGCGCTCGGGCTGAAGTTCGTCGAGGTCGTCCGCGGCAAGTCCTCGCGCGAGCTGCCCGACGGCGCCACGATCACGGCGAGCTCGGGCGCGGTCGGCCCCGAGCTCGACGACTTCTTCTCGGTCTTCGACGACCGCACGCGCGCCAACGTCGACCGCAACCTCGACTACTTCGGCACCGCGCTCGCCGGCCGCGGCACCGCGATCAACCGCACGCTCGGCTCGCTGCCCGCGCTCGTCGGCAACCTGCCGCCGGTCATGCGCACGCTGTCGGACCGCAACACGCAGCTCACTCGGCTGCTGACCGAGACCGGCGACTTCGCCCGCATCGTCGCCCCGCTGTCGGACACGTTCGCCCGCGGCTTCACGGGCATGGCGAACACCTTCGAGGCGATCTCGCGCGACCCGCAGGCGCTGCGCGACACGATCGCGGCGACGCCCGCGACGCTCGACGAGGGCATCCGATCGCTGCCCGACACGCGGCCGTTCCTCAGCCGGCTGGCCGGCATCTCCGACGAGGTCCGCGGCACCGCGCGCGAGCTGCGCCGCAGCCTGCCGCCGGTCAACCGCGCGCTGGCCGCGGGCACGCCGGTGCTGCGCCGCACGCCCGAGTTCACCGACAAGCTCCAGGGCGCCCTGCGGGCGCTGCGCGACCTCGCCAAGTCGCCGACGACCGACATGACGCTCGCGGGCCTGACGGCCACGATGAAGACGCTGAACCCGACGCTGCGCTACGTCGGCCCGCACGTCACGGTCTGCAACTACTTCACGTACTTCTGGAGCTTCATCGCCGACCACATCTCCGACGAGGACGCGACGGGCACCGTGCAGCGCGTCCAGGTCAAGATGGCGCCGCTGCTGCAGCCCAACTCGATGGCGGTCATCGGCGCGACGCGCCCGGCCAACGGCGGCACCGCCGACCCGGTCACCAAGGCGCTCTCCGGCGACCCCGCCGCCCTGCACGACCAGATCTACAACGCCGCCGTCGACTCCTCCGGCAACGCCGACTGCGAGTCCGGCCAGCGCGGCTACGTCCAGCGTGCCGCGACCGGCTTCCCGTCGGATCTCAACATCGCCGTCGACACGCGCACCCCCGGCGCCCAGGGCCCGACCTTCAAGGGGCGCCCGCGCGTCCCGGCCGGCGAGACCTTCTCCTCCGAGCCCGGCGGCATCGCACCGGCGGTGGCGCCCTGATGCGCAATCGCGGTCCCAGCCCCTTCGCCGTCGGCGCCGCCGTGATCGTGGCCGCGCTCGTGATCACGTACCTCGGCTTCCGCAAGGACGTGCCGTTCCTCAACAGCCCCTACACGATCAGGATGGCCGTCCGCGACACGAACGGGATCAACTCCCGCTCGCCCGTGCGGATCGCCGGCGTCGAGGTCGGCCGCGTCGAGAACATCGAGCACACGAGGCCCGGCGCGCAGTCGGCCACGCTGACGCTCGCGATCACCGACAAGGGCCGCCCCGTCTATGACGATGCGACCGCGAAGATCCGGCCGCGCATCTTCCTCGAGGGCAACTTCTTCGTCGACCTCTCACCCGGCACGCCGGCGGCCGGGGAAATGGCCGACGGCGACACGATCCCGGTCTCGCGCACGGCGAGCCCGGTGCAGTTCGCGCAGGTGCTCGGGGCGCTGAAGAGCGACACGCGCAACGACCTGCGCCACGTCTTCCGTGAGGTCGGCAAGGCGAAGGACGCCGGCGGCGCGAAGGCCTTCAACGACTCGCTGAAGTACCAGCCGGCCTCCTTCAAGTTCACCGCGATCGTCACCGAGGCGCTGCTCGGCGAGCGCCCGGGCGACCTCGGCGACTTCGTCCGCGACGCGGGCACGGTCGCAAACGCGCTGGAGCGCAACCCCGGCCGGCTGCGCTCGCTGGTCGTCGACTTCAACGCCACCGCGGGCGCGCTGGCCGATCGCCAGAGCGCACTCTCGGCGGCCGTCGGCGAGCTGCCCTCGACGCTGCGCGCGGCGTCCCCGGCCCTGGACGCGCTCAACGCCGCCTTCCCGGACGTGCGCCGCTTCGCCCAGGGCGCGCGCCCCGGCGTGCGCTCGCTCGGGCCGACCGTCGATGCCACGCTGCCGCTCGTCAAGCAGCTGCGTGGCCTCGTCGGCGAGCGCGAGCTGCGCGGGCTCTCGCGCAACCTGCGCAGCGCGACGCCGGCGCTGGCCCAGCTGGCGAAGACCGGCATCTCGGTGCTGGGGCAGCTGCGCTCGGTCGCAAGCTGCACCTCCAACGTGCTCGTGCCGACAGGCAACGACCAGATCCAGGACAAGGCCTTCCCGACCCACGGGCCGGTCTACCAGGACCTCGGCAAGTTCCTCCCGGGCCTCGCCGGCGAGAGCCGCTCCTTCGATGCCAACGGGCAGTTCTTCAAGGTGCTCGGCACCGGCGGCGCCGAGACGCTGAACCTCGGCAACGGGCTCTTCGGCTCGACGCTCGACCCGATCGTCGGCAACAACCCGCCGCCCGTGCGCAACCGGCCCCCGCTGCGCCCCGACGTCCCGTGCGAGACGCAGGACCCGCCGGACCTGCGCTCGATCCCCAAGGGCCCGCCGACCGCCGTCGCGACGTCCGGCGCGGCCACGACGCGGCGGGAGGCGCGCGTCCAGGACGTCGCCGTCACGCTCATGCGCCGCCAGCTGCAGGCGCAGGGCAAGGACACCAAGGTGCTCGACCGCCCGATCACCGTGTCGGAGATCCGCCGGATCGCAGCGACCAACGGTCTGACCAAGCAGCTCGACAAGGTCCTGGCGAGGGGCGGGCGATGAAGCGCATCATCCGCAAGAACCTCGGCCCGTTCATGGCGATCATCGGCCTCGTGGGCATCGCCGTCCTCGTCGGCGGCTACATCCTGCACGAGCAGCGCCTGCGCTTCCCGCTGCTGGAGAGCAAGCCGGTGCGCATCAACGTCGCGCTCGACAACGCACAGGCCGTGACGCCGGGCCAGGGCCAGACCGCGCAGATCGCAGGGGTCAAGATCGGCGATATCGCGGAGGTCAAGCTCGACACCGGGCGGGCGATCGTCGGGCTGGACATCAAGCCGAAGTTCGCCGACCTGATCCACCGCGACGCCAAGGCCGTGCTGCGCCCCCGCACCGGCCTGAAGGACATGTACGTGCAGATCTTCCCCGGCAGGGACGGGCCGCCGGTCAAAGAGGGCTTCACGATCCCGGTCCAGAGCTCGCTGACCGACGTCGACCTCGACGAGATCCTCTCCCAGCTCGACACCCGCACGCGCGACTACGTCACGCTGCTGGCCAACGGCGCGGGCGAGGGACTGCGCGGCCGCGGCAGCGACCTCGCGCGCGTCTTCAAGCGCTTCGGGCCGACCGTGCGCGACCTCAGCCGCGTCAACCACGCGGTCGGCACGGAGCGCGTCGCGCTGCGCCGGCTGGTCACCTCGCTGGCACAGGTCAACGGCGCCCTGGCCCGCAAGCCGCAGGACCTGACGCGGCTCGTGAGCACGGCCTCGACGACGCTGCACGCGATCGCCTCCGAGGACGTCAACCTGCGCGGCGCGGTCACCGAGCTCGCGCCGACGCTCCAGCAGGCCACCAGGACGCTCGACGCGGTGACGCCGTTCGCCAACGAGCTGGGACCGACCACCCGCGCCCTGCTGCCCGCCGTCCGCCAGCTCGAGAACGTCAACGCCCAGGTCAGCCCGTTCGCCCGCGAGGCGACGCCGATCATCAGGGACAAGATCCGCCCGTTCACCCGCAAGGCGCAGCCGCTGGCGCGCGACCTCGCCCCCGCCGCGCGCGGCCTGTCGCGGGCATTCCCGGAGATCGATCGCAACCTCACGGTCGTCAACCACTTCACGAACATGCTCGGCGACAATCCGGGCGGCGCCGAGCCGCCGGAGAAGGCCGGCCGCGACGAGGGCTACCTGTTCTGGCTGTCGTGGCTGACGCACCAGACCTCCAACCTCCAGAGCACCGAGGACGCCAACGGCCCGATACGCCCGATCTTCGTCACCGCGACCTGCGACACGTTCACGAGCCTCGTCAACGACCTCCCCCAGGCGGAGTTCGCGCTCGGGCTCTCGCCGCTGCTGGCGACGGTCTGCAAGAACCCGACGACCGCCTCGCTGAACACGACCCGGGCCGTGAAGGCGATCAGCGGCGGCGGCCAGACGCTCGGCGGCCTCGCAAAGAAGCTGACCGGATGAGCACCTCCGCCCCGACCCCCGGACGGATCCTCGTCATCGCCGCGTTCGCGCTGACGTGCTTCGGCCTGCTGCTGTTCCTCTGGCTGGCCTTCGGCGGTGCGATCCCGCTCAAGCCGCAGGGCTACCGCGTGCAGGTCGCGTTCACCGACGCGACGACGCTCGCCGACCAGGCCGACGTCCGCACGGCCGGGGTGTCGATCGGCAAGGTCGTCAAGAAGGAGCTGGCCCCGGGCGGCAACAAGACGCTCACGACGATCGAGCTGCAGAACAGGTTCGCGCCGCTGAAGGCCGACGCGCACGCGATCCTGCGCCAGAAGACGCTGCTCGGCGAGACCTACGTCGAGCTGACGACCGGCAGCAAGAGCGCGCCCGACATCCCCGAGGGCGGCCGCCTCGCCAACGGCCGCGTCAAGCAGGCGGTCGAGTTCGACGAGTTCCTGCGCGTCTTCGACAAGCCCACGCGCAAGGCGTTTCAGCAGTGGCAGGCATCGATCGCGCAGGCCGGCGCCGGCCGCGGCCGCGACCTGTCGGACGCGCTCGGCAACCTGCCGGTCTTCACCGAGAACGCGGCGAGCGTCGTCGACGTCCTCGACAGGCGCCGCACCGCGCTGCGCGACTTCGTCAAGAACGCGGGGCGCACGTTCGAGCAGATCACGCGCGACGAGGGCTCGCTGTCGACGCTCGTGCAGCGCAACACCGAGCTCTTCGGCGAGCTGTCCCAGCAGCGCGAGGCGCTCGCCACCTCGATCCGCATCTTCCCGACGTTCCTCGACGAGTCCAAGCAGACCCTCGCGCGGCTGAAGACGTTCTCCGTCAACACGGAGCCGCTGATCCGCGACCTGCAGCCGGTGCTCACCGACCTGCAGCCGACGCTCGTCGCGCTGCGCCGCCTCTCCCCCGACCTCGAGAACCTCTTCAACAACATCGACCCGCTCATCAGCGCGGGCGACAACGGCCTGCCTGCGCTCTCGCGCGTCCTGCGCGGGCTGGACCCGACGCTTTCCTCGGCGGGCCCCTTCCTGCAGCAGCTCAACCCCGTGCTGCAGTTCCTCGAGCTCAACCAGGCCAAGGTCGCCGACTTCCTGGCGATCGCCCCGTCGACGCTCGGCGGCATCCGCTCGACCGTTCCCGGCTCCAAGAGCAACGGCCACGTGCTGCCGCAGATCATCCTGACCGGCGACCAGTCGCTGCCCGCGCTCACGCGGTCCAAGACCAACCGCGGCAACGCCTACCTCGCGCCGAACGCCAAGCGCGACCCCAGCTCGCTGACGCTGCCGAGCTTCGACTGCGCGAACTCGGGGGTCAAGGGCCCGACGAACACGCCCGGCTGCAACGTCGCTCCGCCGATCCCGTTCCAGGGTCGCAACCAGAAGTTCCCGCAGGTCCACGCGGCGGGCCCGGGCGGCGCGTCCGCCGGCGGCTGAGCGATCCTCCGATGACGCGGGTGGGGGTCGTGGGCCACGTCGAGTGGGTGCAGTTCGCCGTGGTGGCGCGACTCCCGCTGCCCGGCGAGATCGTCCACGCCCGCGAGATGTTCTCCGAGCCCGCGGGCGGTGGGGCCGTGGCCGCCGTCCAGCTGCGCAAGCTCGCCGGCGACGCCACCTTCCTCACCGCGATCGGCAGCGACGACGCGGCGCGCAGCACCGCCGAGCGGCTGCGCGGCCACTACGGCGTCACGCTGCACCCAGCCCGGCGCGAGGCCCCGCAGCGCCAGACCTTCACGTTCCTCGACGACGCGGGGGAGCGCACGATCACGGTCCTCGGAGAGCGGATCGTGCCCACGAGCGAGGACCCCCTGCCGTGGGACGAACTCGCCGACCTCGACGCGATCTACCTCACCGGCGGCGACGCGGGCGCCGTGCGCGCGGCGCGCGCGGCACGGGTGCTCGTCGCCACGCCGCGGGCGATGGCCGCGCTGGCGGGCTCCGGCGTCGCCGTCGACGTGCTGGTCGGCAGCGCGCACGACCCCGGCGAGGCCTACGAGCCCGGCATGCTCGATCCCGCGCCGCGTGTCGTCGTGCGCACGCGCAACGCGGAGGGCGGCGAATGGCATGCCGGCGACGCTGCGGACGCGCCGCCGTGGCTGCCCGCCGGCAGGCGCAGCGGGACGTGGTCGGCCGCGCCGCTTGCGGGCGCGCCCGTCGACGCCTACGGCTGCGGGGACTCGTTCGCCGCCGCACTCGCGTTCGGGCTGGGCGCCGGGATGGACCTGGAGCAGGCGATCGAGCTGGGCGCGCGCTGCGGCGCGGCGTGCCTGTGCGGGCGCGGGCCCTACGAGGGTCAGCTCACCCTCGCCTGAGGCGCGCTCTACCCCGACACGGCCGGCGCCACGTGCGCCCGGACGTGGCAGCCGTCCTCGTCACGGCGCAGCTCGTACACATGGCCGCGCCCGGCGACCTGCCAGGTCTCGCCGCGCGCGACCAGGCAGGTGTCCTCGTCGATCGCGAAGCCCTGCTCGGATGCACCCGACGCGACGACGTGCCAGAGGCGCGCGAGCGTGCCCCACTGGCCCGCGTGCACGTCGACCGTCCAGGGCACGAGCCCGAGGCCGGGCGCCACCGCGACGGCATCGAGGTCCTCGCTCGTCTCCTCGGGGCTCACCGCCCGCCTGACGCCGGAGCTCTCGATCGCGCAGCCGCCGATGAGCGCATGGCGCGAGGCGATGGCCGCGCCGGCCGAGAAGCCGAGATACGGGATGGCGTCCGGCAGCCAGTCGCGGCCGGCGTCGACGAGCAGCGCGTGGTAGTTCGGGGTCAGGCCGCCTCCGACCACGACGCCCGCCGCGCCGGCGAAGTCCTCGCGGCGCGGCAACCGGTCCGCGGCGACCTCGAGCACGGGTACCTCGGCCGCCCCTGCCGCCTCGAGCACCTCGACGAACCGGCGCGCGTAGGCCGCGCTGCCGGGCCCGGCCTCGACGACGAGCACGATCGGGCCGCCGCACTCGGCCACGAACGGGTCGTACACCGCGCCCGCGGCCGACGCGGTCCAGCCGCCGCCGACGAGGTACACCGGCCGCGCCATCGTCGCCTACCCGCCGTGGCCCGCCGCGCGCTCGCGCATCCAGTCGCGCAGCTCAGCCGGCAGCTCGGACGCCTGCAGCGCCTGCGCCAGCAGCGCCGGCTCGCGCACGATCGCGCGCGACACGAGCGCGCTCGTGACCCCGTGCGCCGGCCGGCTGACGACCTCGATCTCGTCCCCCGCGCCGATGTCGCCCTCGCGCACGACGCGCAGGTAGGCACCGGGCCTGCCCGCGTCCGCGAAGCGCTTGAGAAAGCGCGGATCGCCCATGCGCAGGCCGAGCTTGAAGCACGGCAGGCGCGGCTGGGCGACCTCCAGCAGCGTGCTGCCGACGGCCCAGCGCTCGCCGATGACCGCCTCCGAGACCGCCAGCCCGCGGACCGTCAGGTTCTCGCCGAACGGAGCGGGGTCGAGCGTCGTCGCCAGTTGGCGCTGCCACCATTCGGTGTCCTCGGCGGCGTAGGCGTAGACGGCCTTGTCGGGCCCGCCGTGAACGGTGCGATCGGCCTGGTCGTCACCTGCGAGGTTCACGCCGCGCAGCGCCACGCGCCCCTGCACCGGGAACTTCCAGATCGCGGTCGTGACCGTGTGGCCGCCCGCCTGCACGTCGCGCGGCGCGCCGACGTTGACCGATTCGACGCTGCCGCTGCCGGACTGCTCGCGCTCGCTCATGTCCGGCTGATCTTGACGGCGGCGCGCGTTCGGCGCGGCCGGCGCCGGCATCCGCGATGAGTTCTGTTGCCCGCGGCGGTCTACAGCGGCAGTATCGAGTTGCGGGAGCCGTTCCCGCCATACGAGAGGAAGCGAGCGCCATGCTGCGGCAGATCGTCCCCAACCTGTGGTTCGACACCGAGGCCGAGGAGGCCGCGGACTTCTACGTCTCCGTCTTCGAGAACTCGCGCATCGTGAGCGTCGCCCGCTACACCGAGGCCGGCCCGCGCACGGCGGGCATGGTGATGACGGTCGAGTTCGAGCTCGACGGCCAGCGCTTCGTCGCCATCAACGGCGGCCCGCAGTTCACGTTCGACGAGGCCGTCTCCTTCCAGATCACCTGCGAGACCCAGGAGGAGATCGACTCCTATTGGGAGCGCCTGTCCGAGGGCGGCTCGGAGGGTCCGTGCGGCTGGTGCAAGGACCGCTTCGGACTGTCGTGGCAGGTCGTGCCGGGCGGCATGGACGAGCTCTTCTCCGATCCGGACCCCGCGCGGGCCCGGCGGGCGATGGAGGCGATGCTGTCGATGGGCAAGCTCGACATCGCCGCGCTGCGCGACGCCGCCGACGGCGTCCCGGCGAGCTGATCAGGCTGCATCCACCCGCGCGATCGTCGCCGACATCGCGGAATGGTCCGACAGGCCACTCTCCCGTGCGCCGTGGTCATACGCGCAGGCGAGGACGGTCAGCGCGGGCGAGACGAGGATGTGGTCCAGTCGGTAGCCCGGGTGGCGGCCGGTCTTCCAGGACCGGTCGCGCGCCTCGTAGCCGTGCAGCGTGCGAAACGCGTCGCGCCAGCCGGGCGCGCCGGCGAGGATCGTGCGCTCCGCGCGATCGTGGCGCTCGCCGAACTGTGGGCGCAGCCGGCCCGAGCGCGTCTGCGCGAACGTCTGGACGACGCCGTCGCGGGCCTCGTACCGGGGCGTGTTGAGGTCGCCGCAGAGAACCGCCGGCAGCTGATCGCCAAGGCTGGAGAGGCTCGCGTACACGACCTCGAACGTGCGCACCTTCGCCTGATCGGCGCTCTTGGACAGCGGCGCGTGCAGGCACACGACGCGCAGCGCCTGTGGCCAGCCGGGCGGTCGCACGTCGGCGGCCAGCACGCGCTCGGGCCACGGCAGCTCGGCCGCCGGCGCGAGGGCGGTCAGCGCGTGGCGGGCCGCGACCAGCACGCCGAGGCGGTGCACGCGTGTGGCGCCGGGCGCCACCGCGCTGGCGGCGATCGCGTAGCCGGCGGCCTCCAGCCCACTGCTCCATCCGGGCAGCGCATTCGGGATCACCTCCTGCAGGCACACCACGTCGGCGCGATGGTCGAGCACGCGCGCGACCTGCTCGCTCAGCCGCGACAGGCGCCCGGCGACGTTCCACGTCAGGACCGTCACGGGCGCTTGGCGCACACCAGCCCGATCTGCAGCGTCGCGGTGCGCGGCGGCGCCGTCCGCGACCAGAACACCTGCACGGCGACGCTGCGTGCGCGGCCCAGGCGCGACGGGTCCGCGAGCCGGGCGCCGCGGAAGACGGGGTCGTCGAAGCTCCCCGGCGCCACCGCCTTGGCCACGTAGCCGGCCGGGCAGGTCAGCGGGACGGACACGGAGGTCTGGCGACCGACCGGCGGAAGGCGCGCCGAGCGCTCGACCTGGACGGTGCCGGCGGGAAGCCGCGTGCCGCGGACGATCTGCCGGCCGAGCACGAGCCGCGCGCCCGGCACGACGCGCGGCGCCGGGTCGCCGGCGTGCAGCGTCGGGTGGTCGACGATCACGACGCCCGCGCCGGCCGCCGTCACCGCCACGACGGCGGCCAGGCCGGCGGCCGACTTCGCGCCGCCGCCGAAGATCCCCAGGCCGCCGAGCTTGCCCGCGCCGAGCAGCGCCAGGAACGCCGGCCCCGGGTGCAGGAGCGCGACCTGACGACGCATGCCGCGCAGCTGTGCCCGGTAGGACTCGCACGGCTCGCAGCCGCGCAGGTGGCGGCGCGCGTGCTCGCTGGGGCGCCGGCGGGCGTCGTGGGCGCGGGCGA
>JAXDFS010000409.1:0-5652 GCA_034665465.1 Solirubrobacteraceae bacterium | reverse complement strand
GCGGCGCATCCGCGGCGAGGCGTCGTAGGCGACCTCGTAGCGGTCCCAGCGCCCGTACCAGAGCTCGGCCTGCGGCCGGGCGGCGAGCAGCGCCTGCGCGAGCGGCCACTGCACGGGATGGAAGATCGCGACGGCGCGCAGGTCGCCCTCGAGCGCGCGCAGCAGGCGGCGCGCCGTCTGCCGGGACACCCGCTCGCGCAGCCGGCGCGGAAGGCGCGCGACGGCGCCGTAGGGGACGCGCGGCGGATCGGCCGCCACGACCCCCTCGGCGCGCAGCAGATCGCGTGCCTGGTCGGCGAGGATGAACCCCTCCAGCGGTCGCGGCAGCAGCAGGAGGGCGCGCGGATCCGGCACGTGCGGACAGTAGCGTGGCGCGGATGCGCAGCCTCTTCACCCGCCTGCTGACGGGCGGCGCGAGCTATCAGGCGGCGAGCGTGCTGTCGGCTGCGCTGGCGCTCGTGACGCTGCCGCTCTACACGCGCGCGCTGAGCCGGTCGGACTTCGGCGTTGCCGAGACGCTGCTGACGTTCATCATCCTCGCGTCGATCCTGCTGCGCCTCGGGTTGGGCGAGGCGTTCGTGCGCTTCTGGTACTCGACCCCCGCGGGCCGCGACCGCGACGAGCTCGCCCGGACGACGACCGCGACCGTGCTTGCGACGACGACCGCCGCCGCCCTGCTCGCCGCCGCGCTGGCGGGCCCGCTGAGCCGCCTGCTGCTGGGCTTCGAGGAGGCCGGGCTCATGCGGATCGCCGTGCTCGGGCTGTGGGCGTTCACGAACCTCGAGATCGCGTACGCGCTGCTGCGCGTCGAGGAGCTGCGGCGCACCTACCTCGCCGCGTCGCTGTGCAACGTCGTGCTGAGCGTCGCGCTCACGGTGACACTGGTCGTGGGCCTCGACCAGGGCGCGCGCGGCTACCTGCTGGGCAACTACGCCGCCTCCGCGATCGTCCTGCTGGGCCTGTGGTGGACGCTGCGCGCGCGCGTCGGGCTGCGCCCCGGCGGCGCGCGCGCGGCGGCGCTGTCGCCGCTGCTGCGCTTCGGCGTCCCGACCGTGCCCGCCGACGCGACCGTCTTCGCGCTGAACGTCGTCGACCGCGCCTACATCCTGCGCACGCAGAGCGCGGCCGCGGCCGGCCTCTTCGCGCTGTCGGTGAAGCTCGCGACGGCGGTCATCCTCGCGGTGCGGGGCTTTCAGCTGGCGTGGCCGCCTCTGGCCTACTCGATCACCGACGACGAGCGCGCGCGGCGCTTCTACGCAACGGTCACCACGTGGTACGTGGTCGTCGCCGGCCTCGTCGTCGCGGGGCTGACGCTGCTCGGCCGCTGGGTCGTGCGTCTGCTCGCCGCGCCGGAGTACTTCGCCGCCCACGAGGCGCTGCCCTGGGTGGCGCTCGGCTGGGCGATGTACGGCCTGTTTTTGGTGCTGGTCACGATCGGCGGCCGCGCGGGGATCACGACGCGCACGTTTCCCGCAGCGCTCGCGGGCGTGGCGGTGAACGTCGTCGTGCTCGTCGCGCTCGTCGGTCCGCTGGGGATCAAGGGCGCGGGGATCGCGCTCGTCGCCGCCTACGCGGTGATGCTCGCGATGCTGCACCTGCTGACGCGGCGGCTGTTCACGGTGCCGTTCGAGTGGGGGCGCCTGGCGCACGCGAGCCTGGTCCTGGCCGCCGTGGCCGTGGCAGGGGAGCTGCTGCTGCCGACCGCCGGGGCGGGCGGACTCGCCGCGCGCGCGCTGGCGCTCGCGGCGCTGCCGCTCGTGCTGCTCGCCACCGGTTTCATGCGCCCCGAGGAGCGCTCGGGGCTGCGCTCACTGCTGCGGCGCTGACGCCTCCGGCGCCTCTCCCGCCGGGCGGCACACGAGCTTGTGGACCTGGACCGTGAGCTCGCGGATCTGCTCGGTCAGCGCGGTGTTCTGCTCGATCATGTCCATCTGCTGGCGCGCGAGCTCCTCGCGGTGCTTGGCGTCGGCCTCCTCGCGGCAGACGTCGCGCCGGCTCTGGGTCTTCTGGGCGATCATCACCATCGACGCCGAGTAGTACGCGACGGCCGAGAAGACGAGGTTCAGCAGGATGAACGGCGCGGGGTCGAAGCCGCGGCCATGCAGCAGCCCGTCCCACGAGTTGCTCAGGAAGTGCACGACGTGGTTGACGAGCACCCACGCGAGGATCACGACGGTCGAGACCATGACGAACTGCACGGTGCCCATCGTGTCGGCGACCTTCTCGGCCAGGCGGGGGACGAGCCCCTCGCCGAACGCGCCCTTGCCACGGTGCGCGTGGTGATGGCGCAGCGGATCAAGCTCCACGGAAAGCTCCTTCGTCGGGTGCGCCCAGGCTATGCGCTGCGGGCGATTGAAACCGCGATCTCGCGGAGATCCTTGATCGCATGGCGCGTTCCCGAAGCCGGCCCGCGACCGGCACCGCGGCTGCCGCGGCCGCGGTCGCGCTGGCCGGCGCGGCGGCGGCGGGCGGCAAGCTCGTACACGACCGGCGCGCGGGCGCGCAGGCCCCCGATCGCGATCTCGCCTACCGCCTGCGCGCGGACGAGTACGTGCCCGACGCCATCCGCCGTGTCGCCCGCGGCCAGCTCGCCCGGGCGCAGGAGCAGCTCGGCGACGGCGCGCGCGCGGATCCCGGTGAGGCGGTGCACGACACCCGCAAGCGCCTCAAGCGCCTGCGCGCCTGCCTGCGCCTCGCGCGTCCTGCCCTCGGCGACGAGGTCTACGAGCGCGAGAACACGGCCTTTCGCATGGCGGGCCGGCGCCTGTCGGGCTCGCGCGACGCGCAGGTGCTCGCCGAGACGCTCGACGCGCTGGCCGCGCGCTTCGAGCAGGAGCTCCGGCCCGCGGCCGTCGAGCCGCTGCGTGCGCGCCTGCGCGAGGAGCAGGAGCGCGCGCGGGCCGCGCTGGGCGGCGACGGCGCGTCGATCGAGCTGACCCGCGCCGAGCTGAGCGACGCGGCGGCCCGCGTCGCCGCGTGGACGCTGGACGCGGAGGGCTTCGCCGCGGTGAAGCCCGGCCTGCGGCAGATCTACGGGCGCGGGCGCAAGCGCATCCGCGCGGCTGCCGCCGACCCGACCGATGCCAACCTCCACGAGGCGCGCAAGCGCGTCAAGGACCTCTGGCACGCGACGCAGCTCGTGCGCCCGGCCGCGCCCAAGCGGCTGAAGAGGCTCTCGCAGCGCGCGCACGACCTGGCCGATCTGCTCGGCGACGATCACGACCTCGCGGTGCTGCGCGAGTACGTCCAGCGCCATCCGCAGTGCTTCGCCGACGAGGCCTCCCGCAACGCGCTGCTGGCGGTCCTCGATCGACGCCGCACGGTGCTGCAGCGCCGCGCGCTGAAGCTCGGCCGCGAGCTCTACGACCCCTCGCCCAAGCGCTTCGTCGCCTCGATCGAGCGCGGTTGGCGCAAGCGCGCCGCGCCGAGTCCGCAGCCGCTCGCCGGCTGAAGACGCGCGTCCACGGCGCCGGCCCGCGGGCCCTCAGCCGCCGCCGGTGGCCTTGCCCGCGTGCGGCGCGCCGTTGAGGCCGTCGAAGGTCGGATCGCTCACGGACGGGTCGCCGAGCACGACGTGCTCGCAGCCGTTGGCCGCCGCGACCTGGCCCTCGAGGACGTTCTCGACGAAGGCCGTGTCGTCGCCCGGGCCGCAGTCGTAGCGATCCAGTCGCGCGCCGCCGTAGAGGACGTCGTCGCCGGGCCCGCCGCTCACGCGGTCGTTCGCGCCGCCGCCGAGCACGATGTCGTTGCCGTCGCCGCCGTCGGAGATCCCGTCGCCGAACTGATCGGCGCCGCTGGCGTCCGCGCGCTGCGCGCCGCCGCGGATGACGTCGTTGCCGGGGCCCCCGTGGATCACGCGGTCGGGGCCGCCGGCGGTGAAGATGTAGTCGTCGCCGGGGCCGCCGTCGATCCGCTCGAGCGCGTCGGAGCGCTGCTCGCCGATGAAGTCGTCGCCCGCGCCGCCGAACAGCACGTCGGGCCCCAGGCCGCCGTCGATGCGGTCGTTGCCGTCGTCGCCGTCGACGTGGTCGGCGCCGGCGCCGCCGTTGAGCGTGTCGTTGCCGGGGCCGCCGCTGATGTGGTCGTCGGCGGCATCGCCCGCGATCGTGTCGGTCCCCTCCCCGCCGACGAGCGTGTCCCCCTGGGAGCCGCCGACGAGCGTGTCGTCGCCGCCGGAGCCGAGCACGCGATCGATGCCCGGCCCGCCGAGCAGCAGGTCGTCGCCCGCCTCGCCGTCGAGGCGGTCGTCCCCGCCGGCCCCGTCCACGCGATCGTTGCCGGTGCCGCCGATGACGACGTCGGCGGCGGTGCCGCCGGTCAGGCGGTCGTTGCCCGCGCCGCCGTCGAGGCGGTCGCGGCCGTTGCCGCCGTCGGCGTTGTCCGGGCCGGCGCCGCCCGCGATCCGATCGGCGCCACCACGCCCGAGCAGGCGGTCGCCCCCGGTGCCGCCCGACAGGCGGTCGTCGCCGCCGCCGCCGTCGAGGCGATCGCGCCCGCCGAGGCCCAGCAGCGTGTCGGCGCCGCCCTTGCCGAAGAGGCGATCGCCCTGGGCGGTTCCGCTGATCTGGTTGGACTTCCCGTCGCCGCGCTTGGTGACCGCGGCGGCGCTCGCCGCGATCGTCAGCGCCAGAAGCCCGGCGAGCCCGCCTGCGAGAGCCCTGCATCTGATGCTGTCTCGGCGCATCCGCAGCAGAACCTACCCTGGCCCGCAGCGGCGCATCCCCCGGCTGTGCGGGCAGGTGTGGCGCGTCGAGCCCTGGGTTTCGCCACGGGCGCCGGGCGCTGGGACATGATCGGGCCATGCACCGCTCCCTCCTCACGCTCCTGCTCGCCGCGGCCGCGCTCGCGATCCCGGCCGCCACCGCCTCGGCAGCCGACACCGTCGTCGCCGCCGGCCCCGCCGCCACGCAGATCGCCGCGCTCGACGGCACGATCGCCTGGGTCACCGGCGCGTTCGGCCATCAGAGGCTCATGCAGCGCACGCCCGACGGCACGGTCGCGGTCGTCAGGGGCACGCGCGAGGCGCGCGCGTACCGCTCGATCGACCTCGGCCACGACCAGGACGGCGCGCTGCGCCTGACCTACCTGCGCTGCGACGGCAACGCGAACTCGACCTGCAAGGCGCTCTGGAACGACCTCGACGGCCGCCGCGCGACGTTCCGCAAGCTCACCCTGCCGGGCTGCACGGTCGGCACCGCGCCGTCGTGGTGGCGCACGCGCATCGCCTACGGCCTGGACTGCGCCGGCTCGAAGGCCAGCCGCAGCCGCACGGGGCTCTATGTCAAGAACGGCTCGCGCAAGCCGGTGCGGCTGCCGCGCCCGAAGGACGCCGTGAAGTTCGGGGTGACGCACATCTCGGCCGTCGACCTGCGCGGGACCCGGGTCGCCGCGACGGTCGCGGACATCTTCGAGTACTCGTTCTCGGAGACGACCGCCGGGCATGGCATGCGCTCGTTCCTCGCCGCGGCGTCAGAGGGCGACAGCGACGAGCACGCCGTCGGATTGGCGATCCAGAGCGCGACGACGCACTGGACGCTGACAGACGCCGAGCACCCGGGCGACCCCAACGCGGCCGTGCACTTCCGACACACCGGCGATTGCCCGCAGACGGAGCGGCACGCCTCGGCGCCGCACGCCGAGGGCTTCCTCGCG